>JAHJWA010000151.1 GCA_018828205.1 Alphaproteobacteria bacterium | reverse complement strand
GCCGTCGCCATAGGCCGAGGCGACCTTGTCGCGCATCACGCTCATGACCTCGCCGACCGACCGCGCGCGCCCCCCGGAATAGAAGATCGGCCGGTTGGCGCGCGCCGCTTGGGGCATCAGCGCCACCGCGGACTGGTCGGGATTGGCGCCCAGCGCTCCAAGGAATTGCTGGGCTCCGCCAAGACCCAGGAAATGGGCAAGATAGAGTTCGGCGGGTTCGGGTTCGCGGCCCAGCGAGCCGCGCAATCCGTCGGCGTTCTCGCGGACGAGTTCTGCGGCCATCAGCGAGGAAGCGTCGGCATCGTAGCGCAGCGACATGACCTGCGCGCGGGCGGCGGGGTCGGCGATCCTTCCGCCGGGGCCGATCGCCCTTTCCGCCCATTCCATCCCGTGCTTCGAGCCATGGCGGTCGACCATGCGCGTCCAGGTGGAATCGATGAACTGGAACAGGCCGGTGGCGCTCGAGGTGCCCGCCTTGGCGTGCGGGTCGAGGCCCGATTCCAGCTTCGCCTGAGCCAGCAGATAGTCGAAATCGACCCCCGTGCGCACCGAAGCGCGCGCGATGGCAGCCTGGACTTCTGTGTTCTGGACGGAATTGACGGTTGGCACGGAACCTCCGGGATTGCCTTCCCGGATGTTCAGCAAGGTCTGTGCCAAACCTGATCGGCTGGCCGGGCCGCGTCAGGCGTCAGGCGAGCGCCACGCCCCCGCTCCGGCGCGGCAGCGCGGTGTAGGCGTCGCCGGTGTTGGTCAGCGTGCCGAGCCGGTTCTGAACGTTGGAGGCGATCAGATTGCGCAGGCGGCGGTTGATCTCGTTGAGGCGGCGGACCGCATCGAGCGCGCCGAGGCATTCCTCGTCGAGCTGGTCGCGTTCGACCGCTTCGAGCTTCGCGCACAGATCGAGCTTGCCGGAGGTCGACCGCACGATCCCGTCAAGGTCGAGGGCGGCAAGAGCCTGCCGTTCGCCTTCGAGCAGGGCAACCATTTGCCGGAGCGTGGCAATCGGGCTTGAGGTCAGGGTCATTTGCTGATCGTCCCGTAGAGGCCGGCGGCGATGATCGCATCGGCGATTTCGGTGGGAATAATAGGGTAGCGGTTGTCTTGCAGAGCCTTGCGGATCTCGGCGACGCGGTCGTGATCCACGGGCCGATCGCCTGCCGTGACCCGTGCGGTCGAGACCGGAGCTTCGGATTCGCGCGTCTGGGCCGCCGATTTCTGCGACGCAGAAATCCGCTGCGCGGGCGCAACGGCCGCGCTCGCGCGCTGCACCGCTCCCGCAATTTCCGGCAATCCGACAATCCGCATCGTTTCGCTCCACTATCTGGTCGATATGTAGAACGGCGGATGCCGCGCGGCTTTAACGGCGCGGCAACAAATTGTGCCTGTCAGGGCAATTGGATGCCGACCTGGCCGGGGCGGATCACCATCGCGCGCAGCGTATCGGATCGCTTGCCGTCGGCGCGCACCTGAATCCACTCGCCTTGCGCGCCGTCCTCCGCCGCTTCGCCCTGACGGGTCAGGGTAAAGCCCTTGCCGCGCACGAGGATGCTGACGTTTTCGCCGCGGCGAACCAGCGGTTCGCTGGCCGCGGGCGCCCCGCGCGAACTGCCCACGGCGCCGCCATCGACCGCGACATAGATCTTCCAGCCAGCGGTGGGGCAGGCGACCTGGACCGAGCGCTGGTCGCGTCCGAACCACGACAGGTCGAGTGGGGTGCGGCAGGGAGAAAGCTTGAGCCGGCGATCGACGGGCAAGCGCGCACCGCCCGGCTGGCCGATCTGCGAACCGGTGAAATCGACCACCGCGCGGTCGATCATGTCGAGATCGGTGGTTGCTGCGACCGCGGCCGTGGCGAACAGGGCGGAGCCGATCAATCCGAGAGCAACAAACTGGCGCATGGCGTATCCTTGGTCGTGAGAGGTTTAGTTACCCCCAGCAAGGATTGTGCCAGCAAGGACCGTGTCTTTGGCGGGATCGCCTTCGTAACCGACGAGCACCATGCTTTCCGCGCGTGGCCCCGGTTCGAGTATGAGCCGGGCCGTCGTACCCCCGTCTTCTATTTGATCGAGCAGGTCGGAGCCCCCGCTGATCGCGGCATCGCGTCCTCCCGCGGGGTAACGGATGAGCACAGTCGCCCCCTGTCGGTCGTCGGTCAGCGTCGTTTCGAGCCATTCGCCGAGATCCGTCCCCGGCCCGGGGCGATAGATCGCCAGGCCTGCGCCATTGGCGCCCGCGACAGTCGCTGCGCTGGGCTCGGCTCGCTCCGGCGCCGCTGGCGTATCGCGGCTCGCCTGAGCCGTGATGAGGAACAGGATCAGCGCGAGATCCGCGGTGATGGTCTGCCAGCCCGTTCCGAGGCGCAGGATCATGCCGCCACCTGCGAGTGGCCAGCGCCCTGCAACCCGCTGCCGGCCTTGCGAACGCCCTCGGCGAGCCATTCGAGCACCTCGTCACGGTCTCGTTCCTCCTGCCGCGAGCGGCGGGCGATGGCGGCGGCAATCGGAGCGAACAGAAAATTGGCGGCCACCAGGCCGTAGAGCGTGGTGACGACCGCCATCGCGATAGCATCGACGAGGCCGCCACTCTGGGATGTGGCGCCCGGCGCCTGTCCGAGCGCGAACAGCGTGCCCGCGAGCCCAAGCACCGGAGCGAGCTCGGCGGCGCTTTCGAATGTCCGCGAGGCGCGTTGCGCGGTGTCGAGACGGGTCTGCTTGTACTGTCGATGCGCGCCATGGATCGATTCGACCGAGCGCTGACCGATCATGATATCGGTGATGCTGTCGAATTCCACATCGCCGAAATGATGCGGTTCCGCGCGGATGAAGCCATCGTCGGCGATCTCACGGATCTGTTTCGAGAGTTCGGCCTTGGCCCTGGAAACGTCGAAGGCGGGCCCGAACATCCCGCGCAGAGCGGCCAGGGCGATCCGCATATCGGCAAGGCCGCAACGCAGCAGCGTGGCCGCGACGGTACCCATGAAGACGATGCCGATCGCGACGGGATCGATCCAGTTTTCCAGCATTGGTTTCACAACTCCTTGCATCGCAGAACGACCGGTCGGAGGTCCGCTTTACCCCCGGGAATAACTTTGCCGCCTTCCGGCAGAAGCTTGCCGCAGTTTGCCGCATTCCCCGGATTCGGTGGGCCTGCCCGTGTTTGGCACGCCCCTTGCTAAACCGTTTCTGTAATTTTTTGCGGAGGCTCTCATGAGCGAAGGTTTGTTCGGCATTCACGGTGCAGCGCTCGAAATCCGGTCGCAGCGCATGGGCGTGCTCGGTTCGAATATCGCGAACGCCGCGACACCCAATTACAAGGCGCGCGATATCGACTTCGCGGCGGCGCTCGAAGCGCGGCTGGGCGGCGTCGACAGCGAGCGCGCGGCGAGTTCGGCGGCAAGCTATCGCATTCCCACCATGGCCAGCCTCGACGGCAACACCGTCGAGATGTCGACCGAACAGGCCGCCTTCGCCGAGAATGCGGTCGCCTATTCGGCAACGCTCGGCTTCCTGCGCGGACGGGTCGAAAGCCTCACCCGCGCGATCAGGGGTGAATAACCATGGCCGGACCGACATCGCTCTTCGAAGTGGGCCACCGCGCCATGTCCGCGCAGCTCGTGCGGATGAACACCGCGGCGTCGAACCTGGCCAATGCCGGGTCGGTCGCGGGCAGCGAGGAGGCTGCCTACCGCCCGATGCGCACCGTCTTCGCGCAGGAACTCGACCGCGCCAGCGGCTTGTCCTCGGTCCGCGTCGACGGCGTGGTGCGCGAGGATGTCGCTCCGATCCGCCGGCACGATCCCGGTCATCCGCTCGCCGACGAGAATGGCGACGTCTGGGAGGCCCCGGTCGATGAGAACGCCGAGATGGTCGAGATGCTCGAGGCATCCCGCCAGTACCGCAACATGGTCGAGGCGCTCTCGACCGCCAAGCAATTGATGCTCGAAACGATGAGGATGAAATGATCACAGCAGTCACCAATCAGCCGGCTGCGTCCAACGCACCGGTCGCCGGCCGCGGCATGGACCAGTTGGGGCAGGGGGATTTCCTTCGCCTCCTCACCGTCCAGATGCAGCAGCAGGACCCGATGGACCCGGTCGATAACAAGGAGATGCTTGCCCAGATGGCGCAGTTCTCCTCGCTCGCCGGGGTCGCCGAGACCAATTCCATGCTCGAACGGATTGCCGAGAAGCTCGATCAGCTGATCGTCTCGACCGAGTCCGCCTCAGACCTTCGCAACGGAGAAAATTGATGTCCTTCTATACCTCTCTCAACGGCATGAAAAACGCGCAGACCTCGCTTGGCGTGATCTCGCACAACATTGCCAACTCGGAGACCTACGGGTTCAAGCGCAGCCGCGCTGAATTTTCCGAGCTGGTCGCCGCGTCGAGGCTCACCGATCCGCGCTTGATCCAAGGGGTCGGTTCGACGGTGGCAGCAGTCAGTCAAAATTTTGCGCTTGGATCGGTAGAACAAACCGGATCGGGGCTCGATCTCGCCCTGACCGGTGACGGATTTTTCGCGACGCGTTCACCTGATGATAATGTAATGTTATACTCACGCAAGGGCGCATTCGCTCTAGCCGGGGACGGTTCTATCGCCGATAGCAATGGCAACCGCCTGCAGCTCTTTCCGACCGATGCCGATGGCAACGTCACCTCGAATGCGCTGATAGATGCGGTCATTCCTCCGGCCAATTCGGCGGGTGCAGAATTTGCCGGCGTCACCGTGGCCAACGATGGCGTCGTCAACGTGTCCTACGCCGATGGTTCGGTCGAACCGATCGGCAGCGTTGCTGTGGCAGGCTTCATCGCTCCCACCGGTCTCAAGCGGGTCGGCTCCTCGAACTGGGAGAGCACAAGCCTCTCCGGGACCGCGAGCTACGGGTCGCCGGGCACCGGCCAGTATGGCTCGCTGCTTTCGGGCGCTCTCGAGCGCTCGAATGTCGACATCGCCGAGGAACTCGTCGGGCTGATCACCGCCCAGCGCAATTTCCAGGCGAACGCCAAGGCGATCGATACCGCGACCCAGATCTCGCAGACCGTCATCAACCTGCGGAGCTGATCGCAATGGACCGTCTCATCCACACTGCGCTCTCGGGCATGCGAGCATCGATGGACAGCCAGCGCGTCATCGCGAGCAATATGGCGAACGCCAATACGCTCGGGTTTCGTGCCGAACTGGTCGATGCGCGCGCGGTTACCGTCGAGGGCCTCCCCAACGAGGCCCGGGCGATGCAGACCGCCCGGGTGCGCGGTGCGGATATGACGGCGGGCGAGATCATCGAGACCGGGCGTTCGCTCGATCTCGCGATCGAGACCGACGCTCTGATGGCGGTCCAAGCGCAGGATGGAACCGAAGCCTACACCCGCCGCGGTGATCTCTCGATCTCGGCGACGGGCCTGCTGGTCAATGGCGAGGGGCGCCCGGTGATGGGGGACAACGGCCCGATCACCATCCCGCCCACCGGTATTCCGGCGATTTCCCCCGACGGCACGATCACCATCACCGATCCCGCCGTGCCCGACCAGCCCCCTGCCGAAATCGGCCGGATCAAGCTGGCCGGCTGGCAGGGTTCGCCGATTCAGAAGGGCCTCGACGGGCTGTTCCGGGTCGAGGGCGGCGGCGTGCTGCCGCTCGACGAGACCGCCACCGTTCAAGTCGGCGCGCTCGAACAGTCCAACGTCAGCACCACCGAAGTCCTGGTCGAGATGATCGACGCGCAGCGCCTGTTCGCGATGCGCAGCAAGATGATCGCGACCGCGCGCGAAATCGACGAAAGCGGCGCGCAACTGATGCGCCTCGGCTAATCCACGAAAGGGATCCAGCACATGCCCACTTCAGCTCTCCAGGTCGCACGGACCGGACTCGAGGCGCAGGACGCGCGGATGCGGGTCATCGCGAACAACCTCGCCAACGTCGGAACCACCGGCTTCAAGCGCGACCGCGCCAATTTCGCGACGCTCGCCTATCAGGACGCGCGGGTCGCGGGCCAGCGCTCCTCGGGCGAGACCGCCTATGCGACCGGGCTCAATCTGGGCACCGGCGTGGCGATCCAGTCGACCAGCCAGATCATGACCCAAGGCGCGCTCGCGACCACCGGCAACGGCTTCGACATGGCGCTCGATGGCGACGGCTATTTCCAGATCGAGATGCCCGGCGGCCGCACCGCCTATACCCGGGCGGGCAATTTCACCGTTTCCGCCGAGGGCCAACTGGTCACCCAGCAGGGCTTCGCGGTGCAGCCGGCGATCACCGTGCCCGAAGGCGTCACCTCGATCGCGGTCTCACCCGACGGCACCGTGTCGGCTACGCTCGCGGGTGAGGCCGAGCCGGCCGAACTGGGCCAGATCCAAATCGCGCGCTTCACCAACCCTGCCGGCCTGCAGGCGATCGGCGACAACTTCCTGGTCGAGACCGCCGCCAGCGGTGCGGCCGAACTGGCGCCCGGCGGCGAGAACGGCCGCGGCAACATCCGCCAGGGAATGCTGGAATCCTCCAACGTCAACATCGTCGAGGAATTGGTCGAGATGATCGAATGCCAGCGTGCCTACGAGATCAGCTCGAAGATGGTTTCCGCCGTCGACGAAATGCTCCGCAACGCCAACCAGACGCTGTGATCATGGCACCGATGAAATCCCTCGCAATCGTCGTTCCGCTCGCGCTGCTCAGCGCCGCCTGCGGCAGTGGCGCGACCCGGCCCGCCGGCTTTGCCGCCGCGCTGCCGCCGCCGCCCATCGCCAGCCAGCCGCAGGCCGGCGATGGTGCGATCTTCCGCGTCAACCAGGGCTACGCGCCGCTCTACAACGGCAATCGCGCGTCGCAGGTCGGCGACCTGGTGACGGTGGTACTGGTCGAACGGACGCAGACTTCCAAGTCGACCAGCGGGTCGACCGATCGCGAGGGCAACCTCGGATTGTCGCTGCCGCGCTTCGTCGGAATCGACGAGGCCGACCTTAATGCCTCGGGCGGGGGGTCGTTCAATGGTTCGGGCAATGCATCGCAGGCGAGCTCGATCCGGGCCGACCTCACCGTCACCATCGCCGAGGTCCGGCCCAATGGCACGGCCCTGATACGCGGGGAAAAACTCATGGAGCTGAGCCAAGGCGAAGAGTGGGTCCAGCTCGCGGGTATCATCCGGCTCGCGGATATCGATCAGGACAATCGTATCTTGTCGATCCGCGTAGCCGATGCGCGCTTCTCCTACTCCGGAGCGGGTTCGGTCCAGCGTGCGAGCCGCGAAGGCTGGCTGTCGCGCTTCTTCGGCGCGATCTCGCCTTTCTAAAGGAATGCCCGTCATGATCCGCCGCTTCGCTCTTCTCTTCGCCGCGCTCCTCGCGCTGCTGCCGGTTCCGGCCGCCGCCGAGCGGGTCCGCGATCTCGGCCAGTTCCAGTCGGTGCGCTCCAACCAGCTGACCGGCTACGGAATCGTCGTCGGCCTCGACGGATCGGGTGACGATAATTTCGCCTATCTGACGCAGGCCATGCGCGGCGTTTCGGGGCGGCTCGGTCTCCAGTTGGCACCGGGGGTCAATCCTGCGCTCAAGAATGCTGCGGCGGTGATCATCACGGCCGAACTGCCCGCCTTCGCCAAGCCTGGCCAGCGCATTCCGGTTACCGTGTCGACCATGGGCAAGGCCAAGTCGCTGCGCGGCGGCGCGCTGGTGCTCACCCCGCTCTATGGTGCCGACGGACAGATCTACGCGATGGCGCAAGGCAATCTCGCCGTGGGCGGGCTCGGCGTGTCGGGCAGGGACGGCTCCAAGCTGACCGTCAATGTCCCCACGGTGGGCCGGATCGCCGACGGCGCCACCGTCGAACAGGCGGTGACGAGCAATTTCGACTTTTCCGAAATCCTGCGCTGGAACCTCTATCAAGCGGACTTCCTCACCATCTCGCGCGTGCGCGACGCCATCAACTCGGCCTATCCGGGGATGGCCCAGATCGAGGACGGCGTGACTCTCGCGCTGTTCCTGCCCCCCGGCGCCAATTCGCGCGCCGAGATCATGGCCCAGATCGAGATGCTAGATATCCAGCCGGCGGAGCGCGCGGCCAAGGTCGTGGTCAACAGCCGCACCGGCACGATCGTGATCTCCAGCGCGGTGCGCCTCTCTCCGGCGGCGATCAGTCACGGCAGCCTGGTCGTGCGGATCGACGAAGACCCGCTGGTGGTCCAGCCCGAGCCGTTCGCCAACGGTCGCACTGCGGTCGAACAGGATACCGAGATTTCGGTCACGCAGACCGACAATGTCGTCACGCAGGTCGGACCGGCGGCATCGCTCGCCGAAGTGGTCGACGCGCTGAACGCGCTCGGCGCCAGCCCGGCCGATCTGGTCGCGATCCTCGAAGCGCTCAAGCAGGCGGGTTCGCTCAACGCGGAACTGGAGATCATATGACGGCCCCGGCAATCCATATCGGCGGCCCCCAGGCGCCGCAAGTGCCCATCAAGGCGAAGAGCGAAGCCGACCCGGCCCGCACCGAGCTGCGCGAAACCGCACAGCAGTTCGAGGCGATCCTGCTGCGGCAGATGCTGGCAAGCGCGCGCAATGTCGATTTTGGCGGCAATGATCTGTTCGGCGGCGAGAGCGACAAGACCTTCCACGAGATGCGCGACGCGCGTTTCGCCGAGCTGACTGCGCAATCGGGCCAGTTCGGCTTCGCTGCCGCGATCGAGCGGCAGCTTGAACGCTTTCTCCCGCAGGGTAGCGACTGATGGCCTCCGATCTCCTCTCGATTGCCGCCAGCGGCGCGCGCGCGGCGCGCGGGGCGCTCGACGTCACCGCGCAGAACATCGCCAATGCATCGAGCGACGGCTACGTCCGGCGCAGCCTGCGGATCGAGGAGGTTTCCGCCGCGGGTGGCGCGGGGCGCAACGCCGACATTTCGCTCTCGGGCGCGCGGATCGCCGAGATCAAGCGCAACGCAGACCCCTTCCTTCAAGGCGAAGTGCGCCGGACCGATGGCGATCTCCAGCGTGCCAACACCGAACTGTCGGGCCTGCGCAACATCGAAAGCGCGCTCGAGCAGTCGGGGATATTCACCTCGATCGTCGAGTTCGAAGCCTCGCTGCAGCAGCTTGCGGGTGACCCCTCCGATCCCTCGCGGCGCGCGGCGGTGCTCGCGGAAGCGCAGACCATGGCGAGCAAGTTCCAGATCACCGCGGCGGGGCTCGATTCCGCGGGCGATGGCCTGCGCTTTGATGCCAACGCGCAGGTCGAGGAAGCCAATATCATCGGCGGCGAGCTCGCGCGGGTGAACCTGCGCCTGACCCGTGCCGGAAGCGGCAGCAGCGATCGCGCCGCGCTGCTCGATCAGCGTGACCAGTTGCTCGAGCGGCTGGCAGGATTCAGTTCGGTCAACGCTTCCTTCGCCAGCGATGGAACGGTCGCCGTCTCGCTGGGTTCGACCCCGGCGCGCAGCTTCGTGGATGGCGGCGCTTCGAGCGTGCTGTCTTCGATACAGGGCGGCGATGGCACCTTGACCTTCGCCGTCGACGGTCAGGCGACCAATCCGGGATCGGGCAGCCTGGCCGGTGCCGGGCTCGCGCTGACCGCGCTGGCAACCATGCGCGAGCGGCTCGATACGCTGGCAAAGGGCCTCGCGGATACGGTCAACGCCGCGCAGGCTGCGGGTGTCGGCAACAACGGATCACCCGGTGCCCCGCTGTTCGAAGGCACCACCGCAGCCACACTCAAGGTGGCGCTGGCCAGCGGGGAGGGCATCGCCACCGCGCCCGCAGGCGCCGGCACGGGCAGCCGCGACGCGACCAACCTCGCCAATCTGCGCGCAGCGCTCGCGACCGAGAACCCCGCGCAGAAGCTGAGCAGCCTGCTGTTCGATGTGTCGAGCAGCGTGGCGGGGCGCAACGTGACGCAAAGCGCGCTCGAAACGATTGCGTCTTCGGCGCGCATCTCGCTCGAGCAGCAGTCGAGCGTCAATCTCGACACCGAGGCTACCAATCTGATCCGCTTTCAGCAGGCGTTCCAGGCTTCGGGCCGCGCGATGCAGGCGGCGAGCGATATTTTCGATACTCTTTTGGGGATCGGGCGATGATCAATCTGAGCACGGGTGCATTTTTCGAGCGCAGCACGCAGCAAATCAGCGTTCTGCGTGCGCGAGCGGAAACGCTGCAACAGCAGATCGGCACCGGCGACCGGATCGAGCGTTCGTCCGACGACCCGGTCGCGGCCGCGCGGCTGCGGATGCTGGCACGCAGCGAACGCATGGCCACGGTCGACACCCGCAATTCGCAGCTCGCCGAAGCGGATCTCAAACTGGCCGACCAGTCGCTGGAATCAATCGCCGATCTGGTGATCCGCGCCCGCGAACTCGCGGTCCAGGGAGCCGCTGCGACGCTCACCGACGAGCAGCGCGCGGCGATCGGCATCGAGATGAAGGGGCTGCGCGAAAGCCTGCTCTCGCTGGCGAACAGCCGCAATCTGGCGGGGCATGCGCTGCTCGGCGGCCAGGCGACCGGCGCGGCCTATACGGATGACGCAGGGGTCGCGCGGTTTGTCGGCACGACGGAACTGGATTCGTTCGAGATCGGCGAGGGTCAATCGGTGGTCCCCGGGTTGACCGGACCCGAAGTCTTCAACTTCGAAATAGCAGGCAACCCGACCGACATGTTCGTGGTGCTCGGCAATCTCGCCGCCGCACTCACCGCCGGCGGGGATGCGGCTCGGGAGGCGAGTTCCGGCGCGCTGGCATCGCTCGATGTCGGCCTGGAGAAGGTCAGCACCGCGCAGACCGTCATCGGTGCCCGGCTCAACTGGGTCGATCTGATGACCGAGCGGCGCGAGAACAACGCCGAGCGCGTCGCCGACGAGCGCGCCAACGTGGGCGGCGCGGACATCGCGGTGACCATTAGCCGCCTCCAAGAGACCCTCACTGTGCTCGAGGCGACGCAGGCCAGCTTCGTGAAGCTTTCCAACCTTTCCCTGTTCTCGATGTTGCGCTGATCGCGCAATCAGCCGGAGTAATCATTCAATGTTCGCGATCATCGGTATCATCGTTCTGCTCGTTATGGTTTTCGGCGGCTTCACGCTCAGCGGCGGTGCGCTCGGGCCAGTCATGGCCGCGATGCCGTTCGAGATGCTGATCATCGGCGGCGCGGCGATCGGCGCGATGGTCGCCGGCAATTCGATGGATGGATTGAAGGCGATCGGTCGGGCCTTCGGCAAGATATTCAAGGGTCCCAAACACACCAAGCAGGATCACATCGACGCGATCGCGCTGACCACCCAGCTGATGAAGACGCTCAAGAACGACGGCCCCGTCGCGCTCGAGAGCCATCTCGAAAATCCCGCCGATTCGACCATCTTCGGCGCCTATCCGGGCCTGCTCGACAACAAGCCGCTGATCTCGCTGATCAGCGACACGCTGACCCTGCTGGTGGTGTCTTCGGGCACGCTGGAAACGCACGCGGTCGAGGAAGTGATGGACAATGCGATGAAAACGCATTTCCACGAATTGCACGAACCCCAGCACGCGCTGGAATCGCTTGCAGACGCTTTGCCGGCCCTCGGGATCGTTGCGGCGGTGCTCGGCGTGGTCAAGACGATGGGGTCGATCAACGAACCCCCCGAAGTCCTCGGCAAGATGATTGGCGCCGCACTGGTCGGCACCTTCCTCGGCGTGCTGCTGGCCTATGGCATCGTCGGACCGCTCGCGGGGCGCCTCAAGCAGGTGCTCGAACAGGACGAGATGATCTTCCATGCGGTCAAGCAGGTCATTATCGCCTCGCTCTATGGTCATCCCCAGCCCTTGGTCGTGGAATCGGCCAGATCGGGCCTCGGCCATTCCGTGCGGCCGGGCCTGACCGAGCTGCTCGACGCTCTGCGAGGACGCTGACATGGCCACCAAGGCGGGTCGCAACGACCCCGCTCCCATCATCGTAAAGAAAGTGACCATCGTCGAGGCGGGGCACCATGGCGGCGCCTGGAAAGTCGCCTATGCCGATTTCGTCACCGCCATGATGGCCTTCTTCCTGCTGCTCTGGCTGCTGGGGGCCACCACCGAGGACCAGCGCAAGGGTCTGGCCGATTATTTCACCCCGACACTGGTCAAGACCAAGGAGCAGAGTGCCGGCGCGCATGGCCTGCTCGGGGGCTCATCGCTGGTCGATGCCGACGACTATCCCCATGCTGCGGGTCAGACCGGGACCAAGACGCTCACCGTACCTCGCGACGCGACGGGCGGACCGCGCGAAGGCGTGGCGATGATCCAGCGTATCCAGCAACGGGTGGAGACCAGGATCGCCGAAGAGGAACGGCTGCGTCGGTTGATGCGTCAGGTGCGGATGGTCGATACGACCCAGGGTATCCGCATCGATCTGGTCGACGATGCCGATTTCTCGATGTTCTCGCTGGGAACGACCGCGCTCACCTCGGACGCGCGCGAACTGCTGCAGATCATCGCCAATTCGATCGGTCCCGAGCCGAGCAAGATCACCGTGCGCGGGCACACCGATGCGCTGCGCTGGCGCGATCCGCAGCGGGTGAACAATTGGTCGCTCTCCGCCGGGCGTGCCGAGGCGACGCGGCAGATGCTGATGCAGCACGGAATCGCGATCGAGCGCTTCCGCCGGATCGAAGGCGTCGCGGACACCGAGCCGCTGATCAGCAAGGATCCCAGCGATCCGCGCAACCGCCGGATTTCGCTGACGCTTGCCGATTAGGAGCCTCGCATCGACCGCCTCTGACTGGCGGGAAGACCGAAATGATGCAGCGGTTTGACTCTCCCGGATCTGCGCCTAAACCGGCGCCAATCCGGGAGAGCCAAGCCATGAAATTCACTGTCGCATCCGTCCTCGCCTCGCTGTTCCTCGCGCAGGCTGCCGCCGCCCAATCCGACGCCCCGCCGCCTTCGCCCAATCCGGTGGAGGAGCAGGAGGTCGACGCCTCGCAAGCCGACGAAGCGCTGCCCGAGGAAGGCACCGGCGAAGCGGTCGAGGCCGCCCCCGCCGTCGCGCAACCGGGCATGGACGCAGGAGAGGCAGCCTGGGATGTCACCGCGCCGCGCGGCGCGACGCTGCGTCAGGTCCCGATCCGCACCGACGAAGGCACCTGGATGGATGTCGACGTGTCGCCCGATGGCCGCATGCTGGCCTTTGCGCTGCTTGGCGACATTTACACCATGCCGATCACGGGTGGTACGCCGACCCGCGTGGCGGAGGGGCTCGCCTGGGAAATCCAGCCGCGCTTTTCGCCCGGCGGGCAGCGCATCGCCTTTACCTCCGACCGCGGCGGGGCCGATAACATCTGGGTGATGAACGCCGACGGTTCGGACAAGCGCCAGGTCACCAAGGAAGACTTCCGCCTCCTCAACCAGCCGACCTGGAGCCCCGACGGGCGCTATATCGCGGCCAAGAAGCATTTCACCACGCAGCGGTCCGCCGGGACGGGCGAGGTCTGGATCTACCACGTATCGGGCGGCGGCGGGGTCGCGCTGGTCGAGCGCGAAAATGAAATCGCGCAGAAGGAGCTGGGCGAACCGGTCTATTCCGCCGACGGTGGGTCGATTTTCTACACCCGCAATGTGTCGCCAGGCGCGGTGTTCGAATATGCGCAGGATTCCACCCAGAGCCTGTTCGAGATCGAGCGCTACGATATCGCCACGGGTGAAGTGACGACCGCCGTCTCCGGCTATGGCGGATCGGTCCGTCCGCAGCCGTCGCCCGATGGCAAATATCTGTCCTTCGTCCGCCGCGACAAGGACCAGTCGCAATTGTGGATCAAGGATCTTTCGACCGGCATCGAACGGATGATCTACGATGAGCTCGATCTCGACATGCAGGAGACCTGGGCGGTCTATGGCGTCTATCCGCTTATGGACT
>JAHJWA010000150.1 GCA_018828205.1 Alphaproteobacteria bacterium | reverse complement strand
TGCGGCAAAGCCGCTCTGAGGAATCCAGCCTTGCGACGGGCGCAAGGGATGGGGAAGGCGAGCCGCTTCGCGGGGAAGACCCTTCATGCCTTGGCGTCTTCGCGTCTTCGCGCGAACCGAAACTCGCCCTGCGTCTCGGCCTGCGCCAGGTCGACGGCCTGCCCGAGGCCGTGGCCGCAAGGCTGATCGCCGAGCGCGAAGAGAACGGGCCCTATGCCGATGTCCGCGCGCTGCGCGACCGGGCACGGCTGTCGCCGGCGCATGTCGAGCGGCTCGCCAGCGCCGATTGTTTCGGCTCGATGGCGCTCTCGCGGCGGCAGGCGCTGTGGGATGCGCGCAGCCTGGTCGGGGGCGAGGACCTGCCGCTGTTCGCCGCCGCGGCGGCGCGCGACGAGGGCGCCGAGCGCGCCGCCACGCAGCTGCCCTCCATGCCGCTCTCCGAAGAGGTCGTCGCCGACTACCAGACCACCCGATTGAGCCTCAAAGCGCATCCGCTCGCCTTCCTGCGCGCCTCGCTGGGCGACCGCGGCTTCGTGCGCGCCTGCGATTTGCGCGCGCGCAAGTTCCGCTCGATGGTCCATGTCGCCGGCGTGGTGCTGATCCGCCAGCGGCCCGGCTCGGCCAAGGGGGTGTGCTTCATCACCCTCGAGGACGAGACCGGAGTGATCAACCTGGTTGTCTGGCCGGACTTGAAGGAGAAGCAGCGCCGGGTGGTGATGGGCGCGCGGCTGATGGAGGTGCGCGGGCGGGTGGAATATGACGACGAGGTGATCCATGTCATCGCGCAGCACATGACCGATGCCAGCCACGAGCTCTACCGCCTCTCGGACGATTTGCTCGATTCGCCCGTCGCGCGCGCCGATCATGTCTCTTCGCCGCTTCCGGGCAGGCTGGTCGCACCGGGCTCCGGAGCACAGCGCGAAGGCGCTGCGCCGCCCTACCGCGCGGTCGAGCCATGGCAGGAACCCTCGGCCGGCAATCGCGAATGCGGCTGGCACGATCCGCAATCTCCCGGCCATCCGCGCGATGTCAGGATCATTCCCAAATCCCGCGACTTTCATTGAGCATGAAGGACAATCTGTTTCGTTTTTCCACGCGCGTGGGCAGGCTCACGGGCGACCGGCGGGTTATTGGCCTGCTGCTGCTGGTCGCCATCCTGGTCGGCGGCCGCGGCTGGCTGGCCGAGAACCCCCAGCACAGCCCCTGGGCGCCACTCGATCTCAATGACCCGCCCGGAATGGCCACGGAAACCAAGCTCGCTGCCCTGCGCGACGACGTCCCCGAATGCCGCGCTGTCCTCGAACGCTCGCAGATCGCCTACAGCGCGCTCGATCCGCAAGGGGAGGGCGAATGCGCGCGGCCGGACCGGACGCGGCTCGACGAGTTCCCGCTGTCACCCAACCCGCCGGCCACCACCTGCGGGGTTGCGATCGCGCTCGAACTGTGGCGGCGCAACGCCATCGAACCGCTCGCGGAGGAAATCTTCGGCAGCGAAGTGGAGCGAATTGAGCATCTTGGCGCCTTCTCCTGTCGCCGCCTCTATGGGCGCGGCGAGGGCGCCTGGAGCGAGCACGCCACTGGCAATGCGGTCGATATCGCTGGGTTCGTGCTGGCCGACGGGACGCGGATCAGCGTGCTGGCCGACTGGGATGATGACGGCGACAAGGGAGCATTCCTGCGGCGGGTCCGAGACGGTGCCTGCGACAGTTTCGCCACCGTGCTGTCGCCCGACTATAATGCGGCCCACGCCGACCATTTCCACCTCGACATGTCGCCGCGATGGTCGGGCCTGTGCCGCTAGATTAGTCTAAAATCAGACCGCCTCGAAGGCATAGCCGGCCGAGCGCACCGTGCGCACCGGATCCTTGGCGCCCCGGACCTCGAGCGCCTTGCGCAGCCGGCGGATGTGCACGTCGACGGTGCGCAATTCGATATCGCTGCCGGTGCCCCAGACCCCGTCCAGAAGCTGGCTGCGGCTGAACACGCGGCCGGGGCTTTCCATGAAGAATTTGAGCAGGCGGTATTCGGTGGGCCCGAGCTGAAGCGTCTGGCCGCGGCGCGAGACCTTATGCGCCACCGGGTCGAGCGTGATGTCGCCGACCTCGATCGTCTCGCCGGCGAGCGCCGGACGGATCCGGCGCATCACCGCGGCGACCCGGGCGAGCAGTTCGCGCGGGCTGAAGGGCTTGGTGATGTAGTCGTCGGCGCCGGTGTCGAGCCCGCGGATCCGGTCGTCCTCGGCCTCGCGCGCGCTCAGCATGATGATCGGGACATGCGCGGTCGCCTTGTCGCGGCGCAGGCGCCGGCAGACCTCGATCCCGCTGGTGCCCTCGATCATCCAGTCGAGGATCACCTGGTCGGGCGTT
>JAHJWA010000149.1 GCA_018828205.1 Alphaproteobacteria bacterium | reverse complement strand
GGAACATCGGTCCCGCTGGTGGTGCCGCTGGTCGTGCTGACATCGCCCGAGGTGCTCGAAGAGGTCGAACTGCTGGTGCTCGAAGATGTCGAGCTCGAGGTCGAGGACGAGCTTGAGGACGAGGTCGACGAGCTGGTGCTCGAGGTGATGTTGCCCGAGGTCGAGGTGCTGGTCGAGACATCGCCCGAAGAGCTCGAGGTGGTGCTGCTGGTGATCGCCCCCGTCGAGGTGCTCACCGAACCGGTGGAGGTGCTGACCGAACCGGTGGAGGTGCTGACCGCACCCGTCGAGGTGCTCACCGAGCCTGTCGAGGTGCTGACCGCGCCGGTGGAGGTCGAGGTGCTCACCGAGCCGGTGCTGGTCGAAACCCCGCCCGTGGTGGTCGAAGTCGAGCTCGACGATCCGCCGGTGGAGTTCTCGTTCGAATTGTCGATGTCGATGATGATGTCGGGGGTCCCGCTGGTGGTGTTGACCACCACGCTGGTGCTGCCGCCGCCGCTGCCGCCGAAGAAGCCGCCGAAGAAGCCGCCACCGCCGCCGCCGAACCCGCCGCCGCCGGAGGGGATCGAGCGCGTACCGCCACCGCCGGCCAGCGGCCGCGCTTCGGGAAGCGGGGGGACCGGAACCGGGGCCAGCGCGGTGCGATAGACCGGCGGGCAGATGGTGCCGCTGGCATAGGCGGCCTCGGGCGAGGTCGCGGGGATGCATTCGACCTGGCGCGGGATCGTCCGGGTCGCAACCGGCTCGCGCCGGGGGACCGTGCGCTGCGCCACCGGCCGCGGGGTCTGCTTGATCATCTTGATCTGCCGCGGCTCGGCCTTGGCCGATTTGAACGAAGGACTGTCGGTGATCGGCTTCTCGGCGACATGCACCGCGCCGCCCGCCAGAAGCGCGCCACCCGCAGCGGTGGCCGACAGTTTTGCGAGAGCTGCTTTTACCGACATCGTTGAAATTCCTGTTTCGACCGGCACGAGGGCCGGAAGGGTCATTACACCGAAAAGGCCTCACGTGCAGATTCGTTTACTATCCGCGTGATGGCTAAAAAGTAAATTCCGGTCCGAAAAGCCAGCGGTTTGACTGCCTTGTCCCGCAGCGGGACCGGTGACGGGACCAAGATTACCGGCCGCTCAACCCTCTTCGTCGAACAGATTCGGCTGACCGGTCGGCCCGGGAGGCGCCAGCCCCAGATGCCGCCAGCCGCCCTCGTTGAGGCAGCGCCCGCGCGCGGTGCGGGCGATCAGCCCGAGTTGGATCAGATAGGGTTCGATCACCTCCTCGACCGTGTCGCGCGGCTCGGACAGACCCGCGGCGAGCGTCTCGACCCCGACCGGACCGCCGACATAGGTGGTTGCGATCATGGTGAGATAGCGCCGGTCCATCGCATCGAGACCCAGCGAATCGACCTCGAGCCGGGTCAGCGCGGCATCGGCGACCCCGGCGGTGACCGTGCCGTCGCCCGCCACATGCGCGAAGTCGCGCACCCGGCGCATCAGCCGCCCGGCGACGCGCGGGGTCCCGCGGCTGCGCCGCGCGATCTCGCGCGCGCCGCCCTCGTCGATTCCCAGGTCGAGCAGGCCCGCAGCCCTCGTCACAACCTTGAGCAATTCGTCCTCGGTGTAGAAATTGAGCCGCACGGGAATCCCGAAGCGGTCGCGCAAGGGTGTGGTCAGCAGCCCCTGCCGCGTGGTCGCGCCCACCAGCGTGAAGGGCGGCAGGTCGATCCGCACGCTGCGCGCCGAGGGGCCCTCGCCGATGATGATATCGAGCGCGCGGTCCTCCATCGCCGGATAGAGGATTTCCTCGACCACGGGATTGAGCCGGTGGATCTCGTCGATGAACAGCACGTCGTGGGGCTCGAGATTGGTCAGCAGCGCCGCGAGATCCCCCGCCTTGGCGATCACCGGACCCGAGGTGGAGCGGAAGCCGACCCCGAGCTCCTTCGCGACGATCTGCGCGAGCGTGGTCTTGCCCAGCCCGGGCGGCCCGAAGAACAGCACATGATCCATCGCCTCGCCGCGCGACCGGGCGGCCTCGATGAACACCCGCAGATTTTCGCGCGCCGCCTTCTGTCCGACGAATTCGGCGAGCGACTGGGGCCGCAGCGCCGCATCGGGATCGTCGGGCTGGCGGGCGGGGGTGTGAAGGGGAACGGGGTCGGTCATCAGGTGTCGTCCTGATGGGGTGCAAGTGCACAATATGCACCCTTCAACGTACCACCGACCCAGGTTCCGCCTGCACTTTCACATTTCTGGATCGCTCCTCGCAGGCCCCAGCCCCAGTGAATGGTTGATCCAATCAGCAACCCAAGAACGATTACAATGAAGCCAAATTCCTTGATCCCGGGGTTCAGCTTAATGTTGCCCTTGATGCCTCGAACGAACAGCATCACCCTGCCGCCCGTTTCAGCGCCACGCGGATCAGCTCGCCCTCGCTCGCGCCCTCGCCCAGCTCGCTCTGCGCGCGGGCGACGGCCTGCGCGGCGACGGCGGGTTTGAAGCCGAGGTTCTGCAAGGCCGAGACCGCGTCGGCGCTGGCTCCGCCTACCGGCATCGCCGCGAGCCCGCCGCCCTCGCCGCCGCCGGGCAGCGCGCCGGCCTTGTCCTTCAACTCGTTGACGATCCGCGCCGCAAGCTTGGGGCCGACGCCCTGCGCGCGCGCCAGCGTGGCGGCGTCCACCCGCGCGCAGGCGTCGCGCAATTCGCTCGGGCTGAGCGCGGAAAGGATCGCCAGCGCGACCTTGCTGCCCACGCCCTGCACCCCGGTGAGCAACCGAAACCAGTCGCGCTCGCCCGCCTCGGCAAAGCCCAGCAGCCGCATGTCGTTCTCGCTGACCTGGAGATCGGTGAACAGCGTGCAGGCCTCGCCCTTGGCGCCCAGCGCCGCCAGCGTCTTGGACGAGCAATGGACCAGATAGCCCACGCCCGCGACATCGATCACCGCCCAGTCGGCGCCGGTTTCGTCGAGCAGACCTTTAAGCTTGGCAATCATGATTTGTTCTTGGCGCAACCGGGCGGCTTTGGCCAGCCGCATGGGCGCTTTGTCCGCAAAGGCTGCGCCGGTTCGGTTTCGCGCGAAGACGCCAAGACGCGAAGATGTCGAACTCGCGGCGAAGCCGCCTTCGACTTGGAACCAAGCCGCTTCTCACGGCTACCGATCGAAAATGCGGCTTCGCCGCGGACGCTCCCTCTTCGCGTCTTCGCGTCTTCGCGCGAACCAAAAATTCCTTCATCCACCACCGTTGGACACATCGACGGACTTGCGCCAGAACCCGCCCCATGAGCTGGAACACATTCGGGCGCGTCTTGCGTTTCACCACCTGGGGCGAGAGCCATGGACCCGCGATCGGCGCGGTGGTCGACGGCTGCCCGCCGGGGCTGGAACTGGCCGAGAGCGACATCCAGCCCTTCCTCGATGCGCGCAAACCCGGGCAGTCCAGATACACCACCCAGCGACGCGAGGCGGACGAGGTGCGCGTCCTTTCGGGCACCTTCGAGGGCCGCACCACCGGCACACCGATCGCGCTGCAGATCGAGAACACCGATCAGCGCTCGAAGGACTATTCGCAGATCGCCAACACCTATCGGCCGGGTCACGCCGACTATGCCTATGACGCCAAATACGGGCTTCGCGACTATCGCGGCGGCGGGCGCAGTTCGGCGCGCGAGACCGCGATGCGGGTGGCGGCGGGCGCGGTGGCGCGGCTGGTCATACCCGAGGTGGAGATCCTCGCCTATGTCGCCGAGATCGGCGGCGATGCGATCGACCCGGCGGCGTTCGATGCGGAGGAAATCGCGCGCAATCCCTTCTGGTGCCCCGATGCTGAAGCGGCGAAACGCTGGGAAGCCAGCGTCGATGCCGCGCGCAAGGCGGGTTCCTCGCTCGGCGCGGTGGTCGAATGCGTCGCGACGGGGGTGCCCGCAGGCTGGGGGGCGCCGATCTACGCCAAGCTCGATGCCGATCTTGCCGCGGCGATGATGGGGATCAACGCGGTCAAGGGCGTCGAGATCGGCGACGGCTTTGCGGCCGCGCGGCTTTCGGGCGAAGACAATGCCGACCCGATGCGACCCGCACAGGACGGCTCCGGCCCGCGCTTCGAGGCCAATCACGCCGGCGGGATCGCCGGCGGCATCTCGACGGGCCAGCCGGTGACCTTGCGCGTCGCCTTCAAGCCCACCAGTTCGATCCTCACCCCGGTCGAGAGCGTCAACCGACAGGGCGAGGCGGTGGAGGTCAGCACCAAGGGGCGCCACGACCCCTGCGTCGGCATTCGCGGGGTGCCGGTGGTCGAGGCGATGATGGCGCTGGTGCTGGCGGATCACCGCCTGCTCCACCGCGCCCAGTGCGGAGCCTGACCCCGTTTCGCGGCGCTTTGCGAAAGTTCCGCGCCACTGATTGATAATTCCGATGTTAGCAATCGCACAATATCGCTTTTGTGCGGCGCAACAGCGCCTATCTGTCACCCATCAGTTTCACCCCAAATTTGGAGATTCTCATGGGTATCATCGGTAGTCAGCTCAAGCCGTTCAAAGCCAACGCCTTCCAGGCCGGCAAGGACTTTTTCGAAGTCACGCAGGACGATATCGCCGGCAAGTGGGCGGTGTTCTTCTTCTATCCGGCCGACTTCACCTTCGTCTGCCCGACCGAACTCGAAGACCTCGGCGAGCATTACGACATGCTCCAGAAGATGGGCGTCGAAGTCTACGGCGTCTCGACCGACACGCATTTCGCGCACAAGGCCTGGCACGACACCAGCGAACGCATCGGCAAGCTCAAGTTCGCCTTCCTTGGCGACCAGCTCCACACGCTGTCGAAGAATTTCGACGTGCTGCGCGAAGACATGGGTCTCGCCGACCGCGCGACCTTCGTCATCGATCCCGATGGCGTGATCCAGATCATGGAACAGACCTGCGAAGGCGTCGGCCGCAACGCCAACGAACTGACCCGCAAGATCAAGGCCGCGCAATACGTTCGCAACAACCCGGGCCAGGTCTGCCCCGCGGCGTGGGAAGAAGGCGGCGACACGCTGGCTCCTTCGCTCGACCTCGTCGGCAAGATCTGATCGCTGCGATCTGAACCGTTACCGCGGCCACCGTTTCGACGGTGGCCGCGAAGCGCCCGGGCCTTGCCCGGTTTGCTGGAAGGCCCGGGGCGTACCCTCCCCCCCCTCCCCGTCCCGGGCCTTTTGCTTTTTCCCTTTTCGGCTTTCGCCACCAGCCTCAAGCCAACAGGACATGCCATGCTCGACGCCAATCTCACCCAGCAGCTGACGACCTATCTCGCCAATCTGCGCGAGCCGGTCGAACTCGTCGCCTCGCTCGGTGACGATGCCAAATCGCAGCAGACCCGCGAGCTGATCGAACAGATCGCCGCGCTGCACGGTGATGTCAGCGCGAGCTTCGACGGCACCGACGAGCGCAAGCCGAGCTTCGTGATCCGCCGCGCCAGCGATGCGACCAAATGGGTCCGCTTCGCCGGGCTGCCGACGGGCCACGAATTCACCTCGCTGGTGCTCGCGCTGCTGTGGGCCGGCGGCCACCCGCCCAAGGTCGATGCCGATCTGATCGAACAGATCCGCGCGCTCGAGGGCGATTACAATTTCGAGATGTATTTCTCGCTCTCGTGCCACAACTGCCCCGACGTGGTGCAGGCACTGACGCTGATGGCGCTGGAGAACCCGCGTATCACCGCCACGCTGATCGAGGGCGGCGCGTTTCAGGACGAGGTCGAGGAGCGCGGCGTGATGGCCGTGCCGGCGACCTTCCTCAACGGCGAGAGCTTCTACAACGGCAAGATGGAGCTGGCCGAGATTCTCGCCAAGCTCGACAAGGGCAGCGGCGCCAAGGCGGCGGAGAAGCTGTCCGCCAAGGACCCGTTCGAAGTGCTGATCGTCGGCGGCGGCCCCGCGGGCGCGGCTTCGGCGATCTACACCGCGCGCAAGGGCTTCCGCACCGGGATCGCCGCTGAGCGCTTCGGCGGTCAGCTGCACGACACGCTCGGGATCGAGAACCTGCCCGGCACGCCCTACACCGAGGGGCCCAAGCTGGCCGGCCAGCTCGAGACCCATGTCGGCGAATATCAGATCGACCTGATGAACCTCGCCACTGCGGCGAAGCTCGTTCCCGCGAAGGAAACCGGCGGACTGCACCGGATCGAACTCGACAATGGCGCCACGCTGTCGTCGCGCAGCCTGGTGCTCTCCACCGGCGCACGCTGGCGCAATCTGGGGGTCCCGGGCGAGGCCGAATACCGCAACAAGGGCGTCGCCTATTGCCCGCATTGCGACGGGCCGCTGTTCAAGGGCAAGCGCATCGCGGTGATCGGCGGCGGCAATTCCGGCGTCGAGGCGGCGATCGACCTCGCCAAGATCGTCGGCCATGTCACGCTGGTCGAGTTCGACACCAAGCTGCGCGCCGACGAGGTGCTGCAGGCCAAGCTGCGCAGCTTGGGCAATGTCGAGATCATCACCTCGGGCCAGACCACCGAGATCACCGGCGACGGCAGCCGGGTCAACGGGATGGTGGTCAAGGATCGCAATTCGGGCGACGAGCGGAGCATCGAACTCGCGGGCGTCTTCGTCCAGATCGGCCTGGTGCCCAACACCGAATGGCTCAAGGACAGCGGGCTCGAGCTGTCGAAGCATGGCGAGATCGTGATCGACGAGGAAGGCCGCACCAATCTGCCCGGCGTCTTTGCTGCCGGCGATGTCACCACCGTTCCCTACAAGCAGATCGTGGTGGCGATGGGCGAAGGATCCAAGGCCGGCCTCTCCGCCTTCGACTATCTCATCCGCAACGAGCCGGTGGAAGAGATCGCGCAGGCTGCCTGAAACCATCGGCAATGCGAATGCGAAACGCCGTCATCCTCCCGGGGATGGCGGCGTTTTTCGTATGCAGCGGGGCCGCATCACCATCGTTTCAGCCAATCAATTCGACCCATTTAATCGATTGGACGAATGACCGCCAAACCGTCATCCTGCAATTGTAGCTCGGGGTGGCCTGAGTCGGTCAAACATACAGGAGAGAGCCCATGGATGCGAAGACAGGTGATATCAGCGGCGGGTGCCCCGTCGGCGGCGATGGTGGTGTGCGCGCGCTGCTCGGCCGCACCAATAAGGACTGGTGGCCGGACTCGCTCGACCTTCATATCCTCACGCAGGGGGGCGCCTCGTCCGATCCCATGGGCGAGGATTTCGACTATGTCGAAGCCTTCAACGTGCTCGACTACAAGGCCCTCAAGCAGGACCTGACCGCGCTGATGACCGACAGCCAGCCCTGGTGGCCGGCGGATTACGGCCATTACGGCCCGTTCTTCATCCGCATGGCCTGGCACGCGGCGGGCACCTATCGCACCGGCGACGGTCGCGGCGGCGCCAGCAGCGGGCAGCAGCGCTTCGCCCCGCTCAACAGCTGGCCGGACAACGGCAATCTCGACAAGGCGCGCCGCCTGCTGTGGCCGATCAAGCAGAAATACGGCAAGCACATCAGCTGGGCCGATCTGTTCATCCTGACCGGCAATGTCGCCATCGAAAGCATGGGCGGTCCGGTGTTCGGCTATGGTGGCGGGCGCAAAGACGTCTACGAGCCCGAGAACGACATCTACTGGGGTTCGGAAGAAGAGTGGGTCGACCAGGGCGTCGAAACCCGGATCATCCCCGATGAAGGCAAGGCGCTGGAGAGCCCGCTCGCGGCGATCCAGATGGGCCTGATCTATGTCAATCCCGAGGGCCCGGGCGGCGACCCCGACCCGCTGGGCTCGGCGCGCGACATGAAGGAAACCTTCGCGCGCATGGCCATGAACGACGAGGAAACCGTCGCGCTGACCGCTGGCGGCCACGCCTTCGGCAAGTGCCACGGCGCGGTTCCGCCCGACCAGCTTTCGGGCGCACCCGAAGGCGAAGGCCTGCACCTCATGGGCTTCGGCTGGGCTACCGACCCCGACCAGATCGGTAAGGGCCACATCACGACATCGGGCCTCGAAGGCGCCTGGACGCCCAACCCGACGCAGTGGGGCGGCGACTATTTCCGCCTGCTGTTCAAATATGAGTACGAGCTGGTCAGAAGCCCGGCCGGTGCCCAGCAGTGGCAGCCGATCGACCCCGATCCGGAAGACATGGCGCCCGATGCGCGCGATCCTTCCAAGAAGGTGCCGACGATGATGACCACCGCCGACATGGCGCTGAAGATGGACCCGGATTATCGCAAGATTTCCGAGCGCTTCCGCGACGACCAGGCGGCGCTCGACGATGCCTTCGCGCGCGCATGGTTCAAGCTGTGTCACCGCGATATGGGCCCCAAGATCCGCTACATGGGCCCCGAGGTTCCGGCCGAGGAGCTGATCTGGCAGGATCCGGTCCCCGCCGGCGTGCAGGCTTCGGATTCCGCCGTTTCGGCGTTCAAATCCAAGGTGCTCGATAGCGGACTTAGCGTTGCGGAACTGGTGAAGGCGGCCTGGGCCTCGGCCTCGACCTACCGCAAGTCCGATCATCGCGGCGGCGCCAATGGCGCGCGGGTGCGGCTCGCACCGCAGAAGGACTGGAAGGTCAACGACCCTCAGGAACTGTCCAAGGTGCTGGCCAAGCTCGACGAATTGCGCGGCGATCTGTCGATGGCCGATGCCATCGTCATCGCGGGTTCGGCAGCGGTCGAGAAGGCCGCGAAGGATGCCGGCTTCGACGTCACCGTGCCGGTCACCACGGGCCGCGGCGATGCGACCGAGGAGCACACCGATGCCGAGAGCTTCGAGCCGATGGAGCCGTTCGCCGACGGCTTCCGCAACTACCTCAAGACCAAGGCCCCGGTGAAAACCGAGGACCTGCTGATCGACCGGGCGAGCCTGCTCGGCCTGTCGATCCCGGAGATGGTCGTTCTGGTCGGCGGGATGCGCGCGCTGGGTGCGGTAAGCACGCATGCCAAGCATGGCAATTCGATCGGCGTGCTGACGGAGCGGCCGGGGCAGCTGACCAACGACTTCTTCGTCAATCTGCTGCACATGGGCACGACCTGGGAAGTGGTCGATGAAAGCGGCGACGAGGAATTCGTCGGGCGGTGCCGTCTGGAGGGCCATGAGAAATGGCGCGCCACGCGCACCGATCTGGTGTTCGGCTCCAACTCGCAGCTGCGTTCGGTGGCCGAGGTCTATGCCGAGAACGGTCACGAGCAGAAGTTCGTCGACGATTTCATCAAGGCCTGGACCAAGGTGATGAACGCGGATCGCTTCGATCTGCGCTACGCCAAATACCATCAGTGATCGGCTGGTGATGGCTCAGTGACGGGGCGCTTCAGCCCCTTCGCTTGAGAACGATCGTGAGCGCACCGTCACCCCCGTGGTGGCGGTGCGCTTTGCGTATGGCGGCGATCGCGCTGCCGTGTTCGCTGGCGGCCAGCCAATCGAGCACCTTCGCGCGGATCGCCCCGCGCATCTGGCCGCGATCCGCCGGATCGACCGGGCGCGGTTTGCCCGTCACCAGCAAAATGGTGCGCGCATCCATCGCCCGCGCCTGCGCGAGCCCGCTCATCAGCCGGTTGTAGGCGGCATCGAGACCGAGACCGTGGAGGTCGAGCGTGAAGTCGGGCGACAGGCTGCCGGACTTGAGCTTGCGGTCCCAATGCGAATCGAGATCGCTCGCCTGCGCGACCGGCGCTTTGGGAGGAGGTCGGAGGGGACGCCACTGCCCCTTCGGCTTGGCGGGTGGCGGAGGCGGCGGAACCGGACCGGCGCGCTTCGCTGGCTTTGCCGGCGCGGGCGCAGCGCGTTTCGGTTCGATCTTCTTCGCGACCAGCGGGGTCACCGTTTCGGCGACCCGGTGCCAGGCTTGCGCTTCCTCGTCGGACAAGCCGCGCGGGGGCTTCATCGCCGCGTGAGACGCGCGACGGTCCCCTTGGGCAGCAGCACCAGCGCGGCGCCGCGCCCGCTCATCCCGCCGGCGATCTCGCGCGCATCGCCACCATTGCCCCAGAAGGTGTCGAAACGGTTGGCGCCCTTGATCGCGCCGCCGGTGTCCTGCGCGACCCACAGCCCGTCGGCCACGTCACGATCGAGATCGAGCCAGACCGGCGCGCCCAGCGGCACGAACAGCGGATCGACCGCCACCGAAGCCTCGCGCCGAACCGGGATTTCCAGCGCCCCGAGCGGCCCATCCGTGTCGAGCTCGCGGAAGAAGATCCAGCTCTTGTTGAGCCGCATCAGATCGGCGCCCGCCTCGGGATAGTCGCGCAGATATTGGACGATGCCCTGCATCGAACCGGGGTATTGCCCCGGCCCGTCGCCGAGCAGTCCGCGTTCGCGCATGACGCTGCCGATGCCGACATATTCGCGCCCGTTCTGCCCGGCATAGCCGATCCGCATCCGCGAGCCGTCGGGCAGGCGCAGCAGGCCCGAGCCCTGGATCTGCAGGAAGAAGAACTCGATCGGGTCCGCTGCCCAGGCGATCTCGAGCCCGCGCCCGGCCAGCGCGCCGCGTTCGATCTCGGCACGCTCGTAATAGGGGACGAAATTGCCCATGGCATCGGTGCGCCCGAGCGGGGGGCGCCCTTCGCGCTCGCTCTCGGGCATGTCGGTCGGCCAGCCACGCACCAGATCGGGCGGCATCTGGTAGACGGGCACCGTGTAGCCGGGCTGCGGCGTCCGACTGCCGAGAATCTCGGGTTCGAAATAGCCGGTGGCAAAGGCGTTGCCTTCACCCACCCGCACCGTCTCGAAATGGGTGTCGAAGAAGCGCGCGGCATCGCCGGCGGGCCAGGATGCGGCGGCTTCGCAGGCAGGGCGCCAGTCGTCGCGCTCGGTCAGGCCGCTCTGGTCGGTGCGGATCAGCAGTTTGGGGCAGGATTCGCGGAAGCCCGCAAGCGCGGTGGCGGCATCGTTCTGGCCCAGCCCCAGCGACGCGATCGCCGGGCCGCGCGCGATCCCTGCGAGCGCGGCACTGCCGGGCAGCGCTGCCGGCGCGGGCGGGGTGATCTGCGGCGCCCCGGCATCGGGGATGACGCGGGTGCAGGCGGCGAGCAGTGTCAGCGCCGCCACGGTCAGCGAGGAGCGAATACGCATGCTGTTTCCCGTTCCCCCCAGCCTATCCGACGCGCGAGAGCCCATCCTTCGCGACCTGCCGCATCGAACGTCCCCGGATCAGTCCTGATCGGTCTCGTCGAGGATCCAGTTGGGTTCGGGCGAATCTACATGGCGCGCGAAGGTCCAGATGTCGCGGCTTTCGACCGCATCGTCGAGCGACCCGGCGATCACCGTGTCGTCGCGGTCGCGGGTGACCGCGGCGATATCGGCGACGAACAGCACCGCGACGCGCGCCATGCGCCCATCGAGCTCGGCCGATTTGATCGTCGCGCTCTCGATCCGCACCAGCCGGTTGGCGAGCGTTTCGCCCGCCGCCTCGCGCGCGTCGATCGCGCCGGCGAAGCTCTCGTACACGTCGTCGTCGCACAATTCGCGCAAGGTCTCGCGGTCGCCTTCCCAGAAGGCTTCGAGGATCATGCCATAGGCGCCCTTGGCGCCTTCGAGGAAGGAGGTGATGTCGAAGCGCGGATCGACCGCGGCGATCGCCCGCACGCCCGCTTCGGTTCCGGCGGGAACCTCGATCTGGCGCAGCTGCGCCGCAGGCTGGGCGGCGCGCGCCGAGTCATCCCCCGGAAGCCGCTCCTCGCCGCGTTCGATGCGGCGCGGCACCACCTCTTCCTCGTGCTCCGCGCGGCGACCGAGCACCGAATAGAGCCGCAGGCCAAGAAAGGCGGCGACGGCGGCGAGGATGACGATTTCCAGTATCACGTAACAAGCACCTGCAATGTGGGCCCTGCGAACAAGCGAAACGGGCCCGAGATTTTCGTAGCTTACCCCTGCCCTACATAGGTGCAAAACTCAAATGGACAACACGCGACGGGGCCTCTTCCGGGCGCTTTGCGGCCCCGCCCCGTCCCATCCAGCGCAGTTGCCGCACCCATTGGCAGGTGCTACGCGCGCCACCGAACCGGTGCCGGGCCCAACCAGCCTTCCGCGACAGGTGCCGCAGCGACAACACTGACACGAAAGACGACGCATCATGGCCGACGAAGGCGATATCCTCACCGACATCAATCCCGATCCCGCAGCCGGTTCGAACGGCGCGGACAACCAGCCCGCCGCGGGGATGATCTCGCAATATGTGAAGGATCTCTCGGTCGAGAACCCGAACGCGCCGGCCTGCTTCCAGTGGACCGACCAGCCGCAGATCGACCTGCAGTTCAACATCGGCGCGACCCCGGTCAGCGGCGAGGTTCACGAGGTCGAGCTCAAGGTGAACATCACCGCCAAGGGCGAGAAGGGCAATTTCTATCTCGTCGAGCTGAGCTATTGCGGCCTCGCGGGCCTGCGCAACCTGCCCGACGAGCATGCGCATGCCTTCCTCTACGCCGAAGCGCCGCGGATCCTGTTTCCCTTCGCGCGCCGCGTGGTGGCCGATGCGACGCGCGATGCCGGCTTCCCGCCGCTGATGATGGAGCCGATGGATTTCGGCGCGCTCTACCAGCAGCAGCTCGCCGCGCGCGCGCAGCAACAGCAGGGCGACGACCAGTCGCCGCTGCCCGGCGGCAACGCCTGATTTCGCGCTGACCGGGGCTCGGGCATGAGCCTGCTCAAACACGTCGGGACGATCGGCGGGCTGACCATGGTCAGCCGCGTCGCCGGCATGGCGCGCGAGATGATCTTCAGCCGCGTGCTGGGCGCCAATGCGGTGACCGACGCGTGGTTTCAGGCCTTCATCATCCCCAATGTCTTCCGGCGGCTGTTTGCCGAAGGGGCCTTCTCGGCCGCCTTCGTGCCGATGTTCTCCAAGCGCCTCCACGGCGATGGCGGGCTGGAGGATGCGCGCAGTTTCAGCGACGATGTGCTGAGCGTCTTCCTGCCGGTGCTGATCGCGCTGACCGCCGTGTTGCTGCTGGCGATGCCGGGGGTGATCTGGCTGCTGGCGGACAAGCCGGTCGATCCGGGCGAATTCGACATGGCGGTCGATTTCGCGCGGATCATGTTCCCCTATATCGTGCTGGTCAGCATGGTGACGCTGTTCACCGGCATGCTCAATTCGGTCTCGCGCTTCGCGCCGGGGGCGAGCTTTCCGATCATCCTCAACATCGTGTTGATCGCCGCGCTGCTGCTCGGCGAACGCTGGATGGCCGCCACCGGCGCCAGCGTTGAGCAGGCCGCCTATGGCATCGCCTGGGCGGTGACCGGCGCCGGCGTGATGCAGCTCGTCTGGCTCTATGTCTGGGTGCGGGTCGAGGGCTTCCGGCCCCGGCTGCTGTGGCCCCGGCTGACCCCCGAGGTGAAGCGGCTCGGCGTGATCGCGCTGCCCGCGGCGATCGGCGGCGGTGCCTATCAGATCAACACGCTGCTCCAGCTCTATTTCCTCAACCAGCTCGAGAGCGGCTCGGTCAGCTACATGAATTACGCCGACCGCCTGAACCAGCTGCCGCTGGGCATCATCGGCATCGCGCTGAGCACCGCGATCCTGCCCACGTTGTCCAAATTCGTCGGCAGCAAGAACAAGGAAGGCGCCGACCGGGTGCAGTCCGATGCGATCGAGCTGGCGATGCTGCTGACAATCCCCGCGGCGGTGGCGCTGGCGGTTTGCGCCACGCCTTTCGTGACGATGATCTTCCAGGGCGGTCGGTTCGATCTGGCCGATGCGGTGGTGACGGGCAATGTGCTCGCCGTGCTGGTGCTGGGCCTGCCCGCCTATGTGCTGGTCAAGGTGCTGGTGCCCAATTTCTACGCCCGCGCCGACACCAGGACCCCGGTCTACGCCGCCTTCATCTCGCTTGCGGT
>JAHJWA010000148.1 GCA_018828205.1 Alphaproteobacteria bacterium | reverse complement strand
GCCTGCGACGGGCATGATTTCGCCGATATCCGCCGCGCGATCGACGAGGCGCTGGCCGACGAGCGCCCCTCGCTGATCGCCTGCCGCACGGTGATCGGCAAGGGCGCGCCGGGCAAGCAGGGCACCAGCGCCACCCATGGCGCGCCGCTTGGCGACGAGGAAATCGCCGCGGCGCGCAAGGAGCTGGTGTGGGATTCGCATCCCTTCGAGCTGCCCGAACAGGTCCTCTCCGACTGGCGCGAGACCGCGAATCGCGGGGCCAAGGCGCACACCGAGTGGCTCTCGCGGCTGACCGCCGCCGAGCAGCACACCGAATTCGGTCGCCGGATGGCGGGCAACCTTCCCGAGGGCTTCAGCCTCGAATCCTACATCGACGGCCTCATCGCCGAGCCGCAGAAGGTCGCCACCCGCAAGGCCAGCGAGATGGCGCTGGGCGCGATCAACGAGGCGCTGCCCGAGACGATCGGCGGCAGCGCCGATCTCACCGGCTCGAACAACACCAAGACCGGCGGGATGGAGGCCTTCACCGCCGAGAACCGCGGCGGGCGCTATATCTATTACGGCATCCGCGAGTTCGGCATGGCCGCGGCGATGAACGGCATGGCGCTGCACGGCGGGGTGATCCCCTATGGCGGCACCTTCCTGGTCTTCACCGACTATTGCCGCGCCGCGATCCGGCTCTCCGCGCTGCAGCAGGCGCGGGTGGTCTATGTCATGACCCACGACAGCATCGGGCTGGGCGAGGACGGACCGACCCACCAGCCGATCGAACACGTCCAGTCGCTGCGGATGATCCCCAACCTGCTGGTCATGCGCCCCGCCGATGTGGTCGAGACCGCCGAATGCTGGCAGATCGCGCTCGAACAGCGCGACCGGCCAACGGTGCTCGCGCTCAGCCGCCAGAACCTGCCGCAGCTGCGGACCGAGGCCCGGCCGACCTCGCTCAGCGCGAAGGGCGGCTACCGCCTCAAGAGCCCCGAGGGCAAGGCCAGGGTCACGCTGATCGCGACCGGTTCGGAACTTCAGCTCGCGGTCGAATGCGCCGAGCGGCTCGAGGAGCAGGGCGTGGCCGCGGCGGTGGTGTCGATGGTCTGCACCCAGCTGTTCGACGAGCAGCCCGATTCCTACCGCGCCGAGACCATCCCGGCGGATTCGCTGCGCGTCTCGATCGAGGCGGGGACGACCTTCGGCTGGGAACGCTACACCGGCGAACACGGGCTCAACATCGGGCTCGACCGCTTCGGCGCTTCCGCCCCGGCGGAGGACCTGTTTGCCAAATTCGGCTTCACGGCGGATGCCATCGTTCCGCAAATCACGAACAAACTCAAAGCCTAATCAGGAGTTATTTGCATGACTACCAAGGTTGCAATCAACGGTTTCGGACGCATCGGCCGGCTCGTGGCGCGCGCCATTCTCGAGCGCGACGATCACGATCTCGAGCTGGTCTCGATCAACGATCTCGCCGACACCAAGGCCAACGCGCTGCTGTTCCAGTACGACAGCACCCATGGCCGCTTCCCCGGCAGCGTCGAGACCGGCGACAAGACCATCACCGTCAACGGCAAGACCATCCAGGTCACCTCCGAGCGCGAGCCGGGCAATCTGCCGCATGCCGCGCAGGGCATCGACATCGTTCTCGAATGCACCGGCTTCTTCCAGTCGCACGAGGCCGCCGCGCCGCATCTCGAGGCGGGTGCCAAGCGGGTGCTGATCTCGGCCCCGGCCAAGAACGTCTCGGCGACCATCGTCTACGGCGTAAACCACCAAGTGCTGACCTCCGACGACGTGATCGTCTCCAATGCGAGCTGCACCACCAATTGCCTCGCGCCGATGGCCAAGGTGCTGTACGACACGGTCGGGATCGAGCGCGGCTTCATGACCACGATCCATTCCTACACCAACGACCAGCGGATGCTCGACCAGATGCATTCTGACATGCGCCGGGCGCGCGGCGGGGCGCAGAACATGATCCCCACCACCACCGGCGCGGCGCGCGCGGTCGGGCTGGTGCTGCCCGAATTGAACGGCAAGCTCGACGGCAGCTCGGTCCGCGTGCCGACCCCCAATGT
>JAHJWA010000147.1 GCA_018828205.1 Alphaproteobacteria bacterium | reverse complement strand
TGCCCGACTGCTCCTCGTCGGGCGCGCAGATCCAGATGTCGTCGGTGAATTCGCGCGCAATCGCCTCGAGAACCTCGAGTCCGGGAGCGTGGACGCCGTCGTCATTGGTGAGAAGGATTTTCATGGCTGCGGCTCCAGTCTCGTAACGCCGCCCATGTAGGGCACGAGGACCTCGGGGACCGCGACGCTGCCATCGGCCTGCTGGTAGTTTTCCAGCACCGCCACCAGCGTGCGCCCGACCGCGAGGCCCGAGCCGTTGAGCGTGTGAACGAACCGGGTCTTCTTCTCGCCATCGGGGCGATAGCGCGCGGCCATCCGCCGCGCCTGGAAATCGCCGCAGTTCGAACACGAGCTGATCTCGCGATAGGCGCCCTGGCCGGGCAGCCAGACCTCGAGATCATAGGTCCGCTGCGCGGTGAAGCCCATGTCGCCGGTGCACAGCAGCATCTTGCGATAGGGCAGATCGAGCGCCTGCAGCACGCCCTCGGCGGCCTGCGTCATCCGCTCGTGCTCGGCGGCGCTGTCCTCGGGCCTGGTCACGCTGACCAGCTCGACCTTCTCGAACTGATGCTGGCGGATGAACCCGCGCGTGTCGCGCCCCGCGGCGCCCGCTTCGGAGCGGAAGCACTGCGTCAGCGCGGTCATCCTGAGCGGCAGAGCGGCATCCTCGAGGATCTGCTCGCGGACCGCATTGGTCAGGCTGACCTCGGCGGTGGGGATCAGCCAGCGGCCGTCGGTGGTCTGAAAATTGTCCTCGGCGAATTTGGGCAATTGCCCGGTGCCGAACAGCGCTTCCTCGTGCACCAGCAGCGGCGGGGCGCATTCGGTGTAGCCGTTCTCGCCGGTCTGGTGGTCGAGCATGAACTGGCCCAGCGCGCGGTGCAGCCGCGCCATGCGCCCGCGCAGGAAGGTGAAGCGCGCGCCCGAAAGAGCGGTGCCGGTCTCAAAGTCGAGGCCCAGCGGCGGGCCGAGATCGGCGTGTTCCTGCGGGTCGAAATCGAAGCTGCGCGGGGTGCCCCAGCGTGACAGCTCGACATTCGCATTCTCGTCGGCACCCTCGGGCACGTCCTCGGCGGGAATATTGGGCAGCGCGGCCAGCAGGTCGTGGAGCTCGGCGCCCAGCGCGCGGTCTTCTTCCTCGAGAGCGGGCATCGCCTGCTTGATCTGGGCGACCTCCGCCTTGAGGCTCTCGGCGGTTTCCGTGTCGCCCTTGCCCATCGCCTGGCCGATCGCCTTCGAGGCTTCGTTGCGGCGGCTCTGGGCCTCCTGCAGCCGGGTGGTGACTTCGCGGCGGCGGGCGTCGAGCGCCAGAATGCGATCGGCGGCGGGCTCGGCGCCGCGGCGCTGCAGGCCGGCGTCGAATTCACCCGGATGCGAGCGGATAAAGGCAAGGTCGTGCATGGTCCGCGCCTATGCCCGCTTGCCTTGTACTTGGCCAGAGGGCTTGGCCGGACGAATGCATGCGAGGTTCGATGCGCGCCAGCCGCGCGCTGCGCGTTCTCTGCGTGGCGGGTTTGTCGGAACGGCTTCGGGGGCAAGCCGTTGTTCGGGCAAAGGAGATTACACTATGATCGGCAAGATTATCGGAGCATTCGTGGGTGACAGGCTGGCCAAGCGGACCGGCGGATTGAGCGGGGCGCAAGGCGCCGCGCTCGGTGTAGTCGGGACCGCGGTCCTGCGCCGGATCAGCCTTCCCGCCATGGCCGCGATCGCGGCGGGCGGTTTTGCAGCCAAGAAGCTCTCGGAAAGAAACGCGACCGGCAAAACGGGCGCATCGACCCCGCACTGATCCTGGCCATCCCGCCATTTATCGAGGCGTCGGAGGAAACTCCGGCGCCTTTTTCTTGCTAAGTCTCCGCGCTTCGGCCCCGCTCTGGCGCTCGAGTTGAGAGGCGGCGGTGGCGAGGGGACGGCCTGCAATCGAAGAAAATGCGACGCGACAAATTGCCCGTCTTGACGGTGCGCAATCACCGCGTCATTGGCGCTCCTGCAAATGCAAATAATTCGCAATAGCAGGGGCAGTATCATGGGATCGAATATCACCGTCGCCACGCGACTCGCTACGGGCTGCGCCCTCGCGGTGCTCGGGCTGGGCTTGGGCGCGACACCGGGGTTTGCGCAGGAAACACCGGAAGGGCCCCAGGACGGCGATCCGACCATCGTCGTAACCGCGTCGGGTTTCGAGCAGAAGATCACCGATGCGCCCGCCAGCATCAGCGTGGTCACCGCGGAGGAGCTTGCGCAGCGGCCCTACATGACCCTGATCGACGCGGTGCGCGATCTCGAAGGCGTCGATGTGGGGGAGACCTCGGACAAGACCGGCCAGCGCACGATCAGTATCCGCGGCATGGGCGCCGACTACACGCTGATCCTGATCAACGGCCGCCGCCAGAACAACCACGGCGACATCTATCCCAACAATTTCGGCGGCAACCAGTTCAACCACATCCCGCCGCTCGACACGATCGAACGGATCGAGGTCATCCGCGGCCCCGCCTCCACGCTCTATGGCGCCGATGCGCTTGGCGGCGTGATCAATATCATCACCAAGCCGGTCAGCATGGTCTGGTCAGGGTCGGCCACGGTCAGCCGCAGCATCCAGGAAGACAGCCGCTTCGGCAACGACACTACCCTCGATGCCAGCCTGAACGGGCCGCTGCTCGGCGATCTGCTCGGCATCTCGCTGCGCGGCTCGATGTACAAGCGCGAGCCTTCGAGCCCTGATTTTGCGCCGGTGACCGACCCCGCCGGGGTGGTGCATGTGCGCGGTCTGGGCTTCGGCGGCGGCGGGCGCACGGTGGACAGCACCAATTACAACCTCGGCGGAACCCTCTCGTTCAACCCGGTCGAAGGCCATGTGTTCGAATTCGACTATGATGTCTCGCGGCAGAAATACGACAACGCACCGATCACCGACCCTGAGACGGGGGCCGTCAGCTTCCCTCTCGGGACGGTCGACAGCATCGATACGATCTGGCGTGCATCTCGCGGCGTGGTTGCTCCGCGCGTGGGCTACAAGGACGAGCAGCGGTTCGAGCGCGACAACTGGTCCCTCACCTATCGCGGCGACTGGGGCTTCGGACAGAGCTTCGTCAGTCTCGCCCATATCGATACGGTCAATCGCGGCCGCACGCGCCCGTTCTCGGTGGCGGAGCGGGTGCTGCTGCAGGAGATCTATGACGGCACCGGCGAATATGCCGGGCTCAGCGAGACCGAACGCCGCCAGATCGCCGAGGACACCTTCCTGCCCCGCCCCGATCGCGATCTGCGCAGCAGCCAGTACACGCTCGATGCGCGCATGGTCGTGCCGCTAACCGGGTTTGTGGGCGATCACGAAGTCGTTTTCGGCGGTCAGGTGATCGACGGCGAACTGGAAGACGCCGTGTTCGGGCTCGAAGCGAGCAATGAAGGCCTCGAGGCGGTGCAGGAGCAGAAGCAGTGGTCGCTGTTTCTCGAGGACAACTGGGCCCCGACCGACTGGTTCACCATCACCGGCGGCTTGCGCTATGACGAGCACGACCTGTTTGGCGGCCAGTTCAGCCCCCGACTCTATGGCGTGTTCACCGTCAGCGATACCATCACGATCAAGGGCGGCGTCAGCACCGGATTCAAGACTCCCAAGACCACCGATCTCTACGACGGGATCCGTGGCTTCGGTGGACAGGGCACCAATCCGTTCATCGGCAACCCCGACCTCGTTCCCGAGAGCAGCGTCAATTACGAGGCCGCTGCCTATTGGGAGCCGCTGCCCGGTACCGGCATCAACGTCACCGTCTTCCGCAATGATTTCGACGACAAGCTGTCGAGCACCACGGTCCAGCCCTGCGCGCTGACCGGCGGGGTCCGTCCCTGCGCCAATCTGGGCGACTATTTTGAGGTTCTCGGGCTCGGCGGAACGATCAGCCAGCCGATCAATATCGACGAGGCGCGGATCGAGGGCATCGAGGTGGCGGGCCGGCTGCGCCTGTTCGAAGTGGTGAACCTGCGCGCCAACTACACGCTGACCGACAGCGAGCAGCTGAGCGGGGCCGATATCGGCCTGCCGCTGACCAATTCGGCGCGCCACATGGCCAATGCCACGCTCGACTGGGAAGCAACCGACCGGGTGAGCGCGCAGCTGGGCGCCGAACACCGCTCGCGCCGCTATCGCGGGGTCGACGCGGTGACGGGCGACCAGCTGTATTACAAGAACTACACTGTGGTGAATGCAGGCGCCCAGTTCCGCCTGAACGACCACATCACGCTGGCGGGCCGGGTCAACAACCTGCTCGATCAGGACTTCACCAGCTACGAGACCAACTTCCTCGACAACGGCGATGGCACCTTCACCCCCAGCTACGTCGACGACTACAACAACAAGGACAAGGCGCGCAGCTACTGGGTCAGCGTGAACGCTAGGTTCTAGCCGCCGCTTTTGCTGGGCGGGCCGGCAAGCCGCAACCGATCCGCCCATTGACCAAACGCTTCATTGCTATTGATGCTGATTTGCAATTACAACACTGCGCGACGGCGTAGCAGGACACGATACCCGATGGATATGCAATCTACGCCGCAAAAGGTCTGCGGCCCTGGATCCGGACCGCGCAGACCCGGCAAGCGCCGCATTCCCGCTTTTTGGGTGCGCCAGTTCCACACCTGGCACTGGATGAGCAGCGCAATCTGCCTTGCGGGCATGATTCTCTTCGCGGTGACCGGAATCACGCTGAATCATGCGGGATCGATCGAGGCCGATCCGCGGGTCGAGACGCAGGAATACGCTCTGCCGGCGCCGCTGCTCGATACGCTTGCAGCCGTGCCGGAGAGCGCAGGGCCCGAGACGGCGGTGCCCGCGCCGGTGGCCGAATGGCTCGACGACACCGCCGGCGTCGACATCTCCGGCCGGACGCCCGAGTGGAGCGATATCGAACTCTACGTTCCGCTCGCGCAGCCCGGGGGCGACAGCTGGGTGCTGATCGACCGCGCCAGCGGAGAGGTTGTTCACGAGACCACCGACCGCGGCTGGATCGCCTATCTCAACGACCTCCACAAGGGTCGCGACACCGGCACCGCCTGGTCGTGGTTCATCGATATCTTTGCTGCGGCCTGCGTGATTTTTTCGCTGACAGGTCTGTTGCTGCTCCAGCTTCACGCCAAGAAGCGCCGCTCGACCTGGCCGATCGCCGGCGCGGGCGTGCTGATCCCGCTCTTCCTGCTCGTCTTCCTCATCCATTGAATTGAACCGGGAGTTTCCCATGCGCGTCTCGATCGCCTTTGCTTTTGCCGCCACCGGCCTTGCCGCCACCCCCGCCGCCGCGCAGGAGATGGCGGTGAGCGTCGAGATCCCGCGGCTGCGCGTCGCGGAATACCACCGACCCTATGTCGCGATCTGGATCGAGGATGCGAGCGGCAAATCGGTGCGTACGCTCGATGTCTGGTACGATGTCGACCTTTCGCCCGAAGACGGCACCAAATGGCTCCCCGACATGCGCACCTGGTGGCGCCGCGCCGGGCGTTCGATGAAAATGCCCGCCAATGGCGTCAGCGCGCCGACCAAGGCGCCGGGAACCCATGCAAGAACCTATCGCCAGGGCAGCCGTCCGCTCGCGAACCTGCCCGCCGGGAGCTACACTCTGCGGGTGGAAGCGGCCCGCGAGGTCGGAGGGCGCGAGCTGGTCTCGCTGCCATTCCAGTGGCCGCCCAAGGCCAGCACCTCCGCCACCGCGCGCGGCAAATCCGAACTCGGCGCCGTCCGCCTGACCACCAAGCGCTAGACCGCACGGCGATAGCCGCCGGCCACCATCATCCGCAGCAAAAGGACCCAATCATGTTCGCCAAGCCCAGCCTGCTCGCCCTCGGCCTCGCTCTCGGCCTTTCCTCCCTGCTTCCCAGCCAGGCCGATGCGCATCGCCGCTGGCTGCTGCCCTCGGCCACCGTGCTGGCCGGCGAAAGCGATCTGGTGACCGTCGACGCCGCTGCCTCCAACGGGCTGTTCCTGTTCGAGCACCGGCCGATGCCGCTCGATTCGCTGGTCGTCACCGGTCCCGACGGCGAGCCCGTCGATCCGACGATCCTTGGCTCCGGTGCCTATCGCAGCGTCTTCGACGTGCCGCTGGCCATGCAGGGCACCTATCGTATCGCGCTGGTCAGCGAGGGCGTGATGGGGTCCTACGAGCTCAATGGCGAGCGCCAGCGCTTCCGCGGGAGCACCGACGAACTGCCCGCCGGCGCGACCGATATCCGGACCAGCCACAACAATTCTCGCACAGAGACCTTCGTCACGCTCGGCGCGCCCAGCGACACCGCGCTCCAGCCGACCAACAGCGGCTTGGAAATGGTCCCCGTGACCCACCCCAACGATGTCGTCGCGGGCGAACCGGCGGTGATGCGCTTCCTGCTCGACGGCCAGCCGGCGGCGGATCTCGAAGTCGAATTCGTCGCAGGGGGCACGCGCTACCGCGACGATCCCGGCATTGCGATGCTGCGCACCGATGCCGAGGGCCGGCTGACGCTGGAGGCGGGCGAGCCCGGAATGTATTATCTCGAGGCTTCGAGCACGCGGGAAGCGGCGGACGGCGAGCCCGAACGCCGCGCCTCCTACACCGCCGTGCTCGAGTTTCTGCCGCTTTGATCCCGGACGGCGCGGGGCCGGGGGCTGGGGCGGGGGAGGGTGCAGGCGAGCTGATGCTCCCGCCTGCACCCCGCACCCCGGTTCCGCACCCCGCCGATTGCCGTAGCATCCGACTTGAAGGCGAAACCATGGGGACGGGCTGGTCGCTGGAAGCGCTTGCCGGACGCGACGTCACCGATGGGGCGCTGGCGAATCTGATGGAGCGCGTGTTCGCGCTGGTCATCGGGCAGATGAGCCAGTGGGAGCCCGATTCCGATCTCAGCCGCTTCAACCGCGCGGAGCCCGGCAGCCGCCACTCACTGCAGCGCGAAATGGCGCATGTCCTCGATTGCGCCCTCACCATTGCGCGCGCGACCGGGGGGGCGTTCGACCCGAGCTTGGGCGAAGCGAGCGAATTGTGGGGGTTTGGTCGCGCGCGCCGCCCTGCTGCGGCGCCGGACGGACCGGCCGCTGCGGCGACGCGTCGTTACAACTGGCAGGATGTTGCGATCGAAGCGGGGGGCAGGGTGCTGGTCCAGCCGGGCGGTCTTGCGCTCGACCTTTCCGGGATCGCCAAGGGTTTTGCCGTGGATGCCGGGGTAGGCGCGCTGGCGCGTGCTGGCATCGCCCATGCATTGCTCGAGATCGGCGGCGAACTGCGCGGTGCCGGCGCGCGCGCCGATGGATTGCCATGGTGGGTCGATCTGGAAGTGCCCCCGGGCAGCAGGGCCGCACCTACGAGGATCGGGCTTACCGGCTGGTCGGTCGCAACCACGGGGAGCTACGTCCGGCGGCGCGGGGCGGATGGGCGATCATGGTCGCACACGCTCGACCCGGCCACCGGCAGTCCGATCGGCGATGATCTGCTGGCGGTCACGGTCTTGCACCCCGGCTGCATGCAGGCCGATGCGCTGGCCACCGCTATCGCGGTGCTGGGCATGGAGGAGGGTCTGCGTTTTGCGCAAGCAAACGCGATTCCCACACGAATCGTGACCCAAAACGCGGTTCGCGAGAGCCCGGCATGGCGTGCCTGGCTGGACTAGGCGGCAAGTTCCCAGTGGCGCGCGATCGGCTCCGACCAGCGCACGAGCCGCGGAGCCTCGCGCTTGGCGACCAGCCATTCGGCGAAACCGAGCGCCTCGCCTTCCTCGCCGCGGGCAATGGCCTGCATCATCGAATCGAGCAGGCGTTCCTGCGCGGTGCGCCTTCCCGAACAGGGGGCGGAGACGTCGAGCGGGCGACGCCCGGCGCGGCACAGCAATTGTATCACCCGCTCGACCGACCAGCGGATCTGATGCCCGGCAGCGCGGGGAGGAAAATCGATCACATCATTGGCGGGCTGCAACTTTGCCGGTCCGGCAAGGCGAAACAAATCGAGCATAGGCGAACCTCATCTCCTGCTGGAAATGAGAATGACTTGCAGTAGCGGGAAATGCAAGCGCTGGTTGCAAAAAAGCCGGGCGAGGCCCCAGCGGCCCCACCCGGCGTTCAGCCTGTAAACCCGCGCCGCCAAGGGGCGCGCGGACTATCGCGGTTCAGGCAACCTGGCGCTGAACGTCGGCAGCCACGAATTCGCCGCACCAATCGTCCTGCGCGACATTGGGCCAATGCGCCTGCTTGTCGCCTTCGGCGGGGGAAGGCGCATAGCGGCGGCATTCGCTGCTCATGGCCTGGTAGAATTTGCAGCTCTCGCAATGCATTGCAGTGCTCCTGATCGAATCGGTTGCGTCCCTTGACCACTCAGATAGCGATGCTGCCGGAAAAAGCAAGCAAATTCAATTAGTTACGATTGATAATCAATAGCAGGGCCGGAGGCGCTATTGCAAATCGGGGGCAACAGGCGACGGGTTCAGGCCGCTGATCGAATGCTCAACGATAGGGAGCCAGGGCGATCCGCCATTGCGGCCTCCTGGGCAGCGGTCGCGTAATGGTGCTGGCCCGACCAAGGAATGGTGGGCGCGTCAGGTGCTGACGCTTGGTGCGGCCAGAACCGAGCCGTTAACCTCGCGGCCGGATAGTTGACCGATGCGCTGTCTCAACCGGCCCGGATTATGCCCCTCCTCGCTTGGGTTCTCACGCGATGGGGGAATGCCCCCGGCAAGCGGTCCGGGATCGTCATTGCAAGCACCCGGAAACCGCGCGGCCTTCGGGATCGTTGCCAAACACCAAGGGAAGGTGGATTCATGTCCGAACGTCGCGAAATTGCAGACCTGGTTACCGCGCTCGGGGAGGCGCTGGAAACCGATGGGACCAGCCTCGCGATCGCCGAGAGCTGCACCGGCGGCTTGATATGCAACGCGATCGTCTCGGACCCGGAGGTCAGCGGAGCACTCGAACGCGGGTTCATCGTCTATTCGCTGGATTCGAAATGCGAGATGCTCGATCTCGACCGTGTCGAGGTGGAAGCTTGCGAAGGCGTGAGCCGCGAGGTCGCTCTGGGTATGGCGACTGCCGCTTTGCAACGCAGCCATGCCGAGCTTGCCCTGTCGGTCACTGGCTTCGCCGGGCCACAGCAAGCCGATGAAGACGTCGGACTGGTGCACATTGCGATAGCGCGCAGGGGAGCAGAGCCGCTCCACGAAGTTCATCATTTCGGTGATTGCGGCCGCGAAGCGGTTTGCCAGTTGGCTGCGATCGCTGGCTTGAAAATGCTCATCTCAGTGGCAAAAAACAGATGACCAATGACGTCATCTTGCGGTCGTCACTCTCTTAATGGGCCAAATGCGATAGGTGATCGCGGAGAAGATGATCCAGGTCCGACGCGCCCTGACGAAACCCATCGAGCGCCTTGCCTTTTTTCTGGTCGTCGTTCCGAGCCAAGCAAATTGCCGTTTCCAATGAGACAATGTCAGCGGCTAGGAACTTCCGTATTGCCCCGATCAAAGCTACATCCCGCACGGGCCCGGCCGCAGTTGATGCAACGTCGCGGCACGCATCCTCCATTATCCCGCTAGCCCAGAGGTTCGGCTCGCCATCAGGCTCGCGCAGCATTTCGGCCAATACGCCCATCTCCTCCGTCGATCGCGCGATCAAGTTATGAAAGGCCAGCCTTGTCTCAAGACTGTCTGTTGCCGATGCGACTTCGGGGAGGCGATCTGCGACGACCCGGCGGGCTTCGCGCAGGTCTCGCAGAGCGACGCGAAGCAGTTCTTCACGGTTGGTTGTGGTCATGCCAGCTGAGCGCCGAGCGTGGAGCTTCGTTCCCGGATGGGAGATCGTTAGGGCGATTCCGGCACAAATTTGTTGCGCTTCCCTGGATCACGCTGGCCAAAAATTGAGCGATCACTGAAACTCTATGGTCGGGTCGAAACCTCACTTACGACCTTGGGGCGCCTGTCCCTCGCCAGGACCATCCTGGTCGCCGGCATCCTGTAAATTATCCAGATGCTTGATCGGTGCCATGATCCACAACGTCGCAACGGTCACTATCGAGAGCATCACGGCCACATCCAGGCTCCCCAGCGCAACCGATGCACCGATGGCCCCGGTTATCCATAGGCTCGCAGCGGTCGCCGTGCCTTTCACCGAATCCTTGAGCCTCAGGATTGCACCGCCTCCGATGAAACCCATTCCGGTTATGAGGCCCTCGACGATCCGGGCCATTGCTTCAGGCGTCTCTGCGGTGAGCGATTCAGCGGCCTGAATGAAGCCGCAACTGGCGACCGCCACCAGGGGAAATGTCCGCAGCCCCGCGCTTCTTTCGGTTTTTTCCCTGTTCCAGCCGATGGGAAAAGCGAGAACATATGCCAGACCGATGGCGACCAGATGGGGCAGGACGTCGAAATCATCAGGGCCGAGAAGTTGTTCGAGCATCGCGTCCTCCGTTCGCAAATTATTGATCAGGCACGTGAACCGGCCGATCCGCCTCCAATGATGCGCTGGAGGGGCGTCGGCAAGCGGCGGCAATGACCCGCTGTATTCTTGCCGCTCCGACGTCCAAACAGGCAGCGTCGATGAATGTCGGTGACTGCCGGCGGGCGGCGTTGGCAGCGATGGCTCCGGTCCTCGCGGGTCGCCCCGGGATTCCCGTAAGATCAAGCGTGCTCCCCTTCCTCATCCCGAACCAGATGGATCTTTTGCGTCGGGAAGGCGATGGAGAGGCCCGCGGCCTCCAGTCGCTCGAATATCGTCAGCAGCAGTTCCTGACGGATCGCGCGGCTTTCGGCGTAATCCAGCACAGTGATGTACGACCATATCTCGATGTCCAGCGAACTCGCGCCGAAATGGGCGAAGCGCGCCCGCAGCCCCTCCTTCTCGACCAGCGGGTGCTCGCTCAGGATCCGCTCGATGATCTCGACGCCCTCGCGCAGCTTGGCAGCCGAAATCCCGTATTCCACGCCGATCGTCGGATCGAAGAGGAAGCGGTCCCGCATGGCGTAGTTCTCGATTTCCCGGGAGGAGAAATCGCCGTTCGGTATGGTGACGAGGGTGCGCTCGAGCGTCCGAACACGGGTCGATCGCATGCCGATATCCTCGACCGTTCCGACCACACCGCCAACGCGGCAGAAATCTCCGACCTGAACCGGCTTGTCGGCGATCACGGTGACGCTGCCGACGAGATTCTCGACCGTCTTTTGCGCACCCAGCGCGAGCGCCAGTCCACCGATACCCAATGCGGCAAAACCGGCGGTCACATCGAAGCCGAAGGTGTCGAAGATGGCGACAAAGGCCACCGCCAGCAGCACCACCTTGGCCGCCCGGCGCATCAGCGCGACGATGGAAGCCCCCTGCCGCCGTTGCTGCCGTTCCATCCGGTTCGTCGCCAGATGCGCGAGCGCATCGACCAGTCGCAGCGCAAACCAGGCGAGCGCGATCCAGGCGACGATGCCGATATAGCGCAACAAGGTCTGGCGGGCGACGATGGACGCCTCGACGTTGCCGGCCCAGAGGTTGAACCCGACCACCGCAAGAAACAGGCTGAGTGGCGGAAGCGCCGCATGGGCCAGGCCGTAGACGGTGCTCTTTTCCCTGTCCGCGAGAAGGGTGCGCATCAGCGCCAAGATCGCCGAGGACACGATCCAGAGCAGGACGAAGCTGCCCGCCGCGATGCCAAGCAACAGCATCCAGTCGGCAAGCGGGGCGCCACCCACCATTCGTCCGGTCTCGATCGGCGTTGCGGGGATCTCTTCGGTATCGGACATCGCCGCGTCGATGGCATCGAGAGTCTCGGGGGCAACGCGCCATATCTCGCTTCCCTCGGACCCTTCGCCGCGTTCCAGGAGGATCGGCGTCTCTTCCTCGCCGGGAAACGAGCCGACCCGCTCGCTTTCGGGGGGCAAGCCGTCGTCGAGGCGCCCGGTCACTTCGTTGGAAAGCGCGCTGAATGGCAGCAGAGTGCCGCCGGCATCGAGCACTGCCTGCAACTGACGCGCCTGCTCCGCCAGTTCCTCGGCGCGCCCGGGATCTTCGGGGTCCGAGGAGTAGAGATATTGGGAGGCCCTCGTGTAATCGGTAGCGGCAAGCGCATCGATCAGCCCGGTCACAGCCGTGCGGGGCGTTTCGCGGCCGAAGGGGTCGGCGGCGGCCGTCGCCTCTTCGACCTCGGCCGGGGCGAGCAGTTGGGCCGAGACGGGCGACGCCGATAGGGCGAATGCCGCGAGCAGCAAACAGCCCCGCAGTGCGGCCAGGTATCTTCTCATTGCGTGTTCGATTATCTTCGACTCAGACATCAGCGCTATCGGTCATATGCGGGCAAATCCGCGCCGGCTGCGCGCTTGCGCAGGAATGCCAGCAAGCCGGCGCCCAAGGCAGCAAGCGCGAGGGCCGAGGCAGCCGGG
>JAHJWA010000146.1 GCA_018828205.1 Alphaproteobacteria bacterium | reverse complement strand
TGGTGGAAATCGGGTTTGCTTGTCGGGTGCGACACCGCCCAATAGCTTTTCTCGCCCGCGGCCTCTTCCAGCACCGCGCTCGCGCCGAAAGCCGCGGGCAGGCCGGGTAACCCGCGTGAGGGTATCGCCGCGTCGAACAGCGAGAAGGCCGATCCCGCGCGCCAGGCGCAGACCGGCGCGCGCGGCAGGTCGCGCTCGCGCATCCCTTTGCGATAATCGTCGAAATCATAGGCCGCCCAACGCTCCGAGGGCGAGAGGTTGAATTCGCTGTAACCCGCCCCTTCGCCATGGCGCAGGAAGATTTCGAAACAGGTTGTCTGCCACAAGCCGTCAGCCCGGCCCTGCCCCGCCAGCTTCGGGATCGCCAACTCGCCCTTGCCCGCAATCCGCCAGCGCAGCGTCAGCCAGTGCTGAGTCAGCCGCCACGAAAACCGCACCGCCCATTGCCCGGCAGGCGGGTTCGCCGGGTGCGGCGTCAAATCCATCTGTTGCACCCCGGCTCCCCCATGCTAGCGCGCTGACCATCATGACCAGCTACACATCCGATCTGATGCGCCTGCTCGACGAGCGCGGCTATATCCACCAGGCGACCGACGCCGCGGCGCTCGATGCGCTTGCCGCGAAGCAGATCGTGCCGGGATATATCGGCTTCGATCCCACCGCGCCATCGCTGCATATCGGCAGCCTGGTGCAGATCATGATGCTGCGCCGGCTCCAGCAGGCGGGGCACAAGCCGATCGTGGTGATGGGCGGCGGCACCGGCAAGATCGGCGATCCCTCGTTCCGCGACGAGAGCCGCAAGCTGATGAACGACGCCACCATCGCCGAGAACGTCGCGGGCATCTTTACCGTTTTCGACCGGCTGCTGACCTTCGGCACCGGTCCGACCGATGCGGTGATGGTCAACAACGACGAATGGCTGGGCGAGCTCGGCTATCTCGAGATGCTCCGCGATGTCGGGCCGCATTTCACCGTCAACCGGATGCTGACCTTCGATTCGGTCAAGCAGCGGCTCGAGCGCGAGCAGGCGCTGACCTTTCTCGAATTCAACTACATGATCCTCCAGGCCTACGATTTCGTCGAGCTGGCGCGGCGCTACGACTGCAAGCTGCAGATGGGCGGGAGCGACCAATGGGGCAATATCGTCAACGGGCTCGAGCTGGGCCGGCGGATGGAGGGGCGCGAGCTGTTCGGGCTGACCACCCCGCTGCTGACGACCGCCGACGGCGCCAAGATGGGCAAGAGCGCCTCGGGCGCCGTCTGGCTCAACGAAGCGCAGCTGCCGGGCTACGATTTCTGGCAATATTGGCGCAATGTCGACGACCGCGATGTCGGGCGCTTTCTCAAGCTGTTCACCGATCTGCCACTGGACGAAATCGCCCGGCTCGAAGCGCTCGAGGGCGCCGAGATCAACGCCGCCAAGATCGTCCTCGCCAATGCGGTGACCACGCTGGTGCGCGGGAAAGAGGCCGCGCTTCTGGCCGAGAGCACCGCCAGCCAGACCTTCGGCGGCGACGGGCTCGGCGAGGATCTCCCGGTGCTCCAGCTCGGTCCCGAGGGCATGCGGATCGGCGCCGCGCTGACCGAACTGGGTTTCACCGCTTCCAATGGCGAGGCCAAGCGCAAACTCGCCGAAGGCGCGGTCAAGCTCGACGGCGCGAGCGTGGATGATGTCGGCTATCTGCTGCAGCTCGCCCCCGGGACCGAGGCGCGGTTGAGCCTGGGCAAGAAGAAGCATGCGATCATCCGGGGCTGAGCTGCGCCGGGCCGCCCGATTGCCGCCGATTCCCGCGCACAACTTTACCAATTGTCAGCCTTTGGGCTTCACTATGACGTTCCACAGCGAAATACGGAGGGTGGCAATCATGGGTGCCGGAGCTCAGCTCAGCGTCACCGACAAACGGCGTATGGCACGCCATCCCGTCGATCACCCCGTGATCGCGGAGCATTTTCGTGCCGGCGACATGCGGATGCATGTCTCGAACCTCTCCGCCACCGGTTTCATGATCGACGACGCGCATGATCTGGCGCGCGGCGACCGGGTGATCATCCGTCTGCCGATCGTTGGCCGGATCGAGGCCTATTGCATGTGGATCCGCGACAATCGCGCCGGCTTCCAGTTCGAGCGGATCGTCCGTCCCGACGATTTCCTCGCCATGATCGATCAGCTCCAGCCCAATCCGCGGCTGCGGCGCACCCGTTGACCCCGGGCGGACCTGCCGACTGGCGCGCAATCGGGATGATTTAACCGATGGGAGGGGAAGTTTCTTCCCATGCCGCCCGCCCGCTGCCATGGGGCGCGCGTGAACGAGCCGAACCACCCTTTCCGCATTCACAATTTCCGTGCCTATTGGGTCAGCCGTCTGGCGATGACGCTGGCGCAATACGCGATGATGCTGATCATCGCCTGGCAGGTCTACAACATCGCCCGCGACGGCGGGTCCTCGGTGGCCGAGGCTTCGGGCCAGCTCGCGCTGATCGGTCTGTTCCAGTTCGTTCCGCTGTTCCTGCTGACACCTTTCTCGGGGCTTGCCGCAGACCGCTTCGACCGCCGCAATCTCGCGCGGATCACGGTGACGGTGCAGTTCTTCTGCGCCGCCGCGCTGGGCTGGCTCACCTGGCAGCAGGCGATTTCGCTCGAATATCTCTACACCATCGCGGTCGTGCTCGGCGTGGTGCGCGCCTTCAACGGCCCTGCACTGTCGGCGCTCGCTCCCAATCTGGTGCCGCGCGCGATCCTCCCCAACGCGATCGCGCTGTCGAGTATCGCCTGGCAGGTCGGGATGATCGCGGGACCGGCGATCGGCGGCTATACCTACGCCATCATGCCCGCGCTGCCCTATGCGATCGCCGGCGCACTGTTCCTGGTCTCGTTCACCGCGCTCAGCACGATCGGCCATGTCCCGCGCGCCAACAGCGTGGGTACCACCCGCCCGATCGCCCAGATCGTCGACGGGTTGCGCTATGTCGGGCGCAACAAGATGGTGCTCGGCGCGATCACGCTCGATCTGTTCGCGGTGTTTCTCGCCGGCGCGACCGCGCTGTTCCCGGTCTATGCGCGGGACATCCTCCAGGTCGGCGAGACGGGACTGGCGCAGCTGGCGATGGCGCCCGCCTGCGGCGCGGTGGTGACCGCGCTGTGGTTCTCGGTCTTCCCGCTCAGGACCCAGGTCGGACCAAAGATGCTGTGGTCGGTGGCGGTGTTCGGCGCGGCGACGGTGGTGTTCGCGGTCTCGACCTCGATGCCGCTCAGCCTGGCGATGCTGTTCGTCATCGGCGCGGCCGACATGTTCAGCGTCTATATCCGCCAGTCGCTGATCCAGCTCCACACGCCCGACGACAAGCGCGGCCGCGTGTCCTCGGTCAGCCTGCTGACGATCAGCGCCTCCAACGAATTCGGCGATTTCTTTTCCGGCTCGCTCGCCTTTATGATCGGCCCCGTAGCCGCGGTCGCCAGCGGCGGGATCGGCGCGATCGTCACGGTCGCGCTATGGACCAGGGTGTTCCCTGTTTTACGCACCACGAGGACCTTCGACCCGCCTGAGGAATTGGTAGAAGAGACACCCGAAGAAAAACTGCAGGAGCGCATCCCATGAAGGCCCCATCCGTCCTCGCCACCATCGGCAACACCCCGCATATCCGCCTCGCGCGGCTGTTCCCCGACCACGAGGTCTGGGTGAAGAGCGAGCGCGGCAATCCCGGCGGTTCGATCAAGGACCGGATCGCGCTGGCGATGGTCGAGGACGCCGAGAAATCGGGCAAGCTGCGCCCGGGCGGCACGATCATCGAGCCGACCAGCGGCAACACCGGGATCGGTCTGGCGATGGTCGCCGCGGTCAAGGGTTACAAGCTCGTGCTGGTCATGCCCGAGAGCATGAGCATCGAGCGCCGCCGGCTGATGCTGGCCTATGGCGCCAGCTTCGATCTCACCGACAAGGCCAAGGGGATGAAGGGCGCGATCGAGCGCGCCCTCGAGCTTGCGGGCGAGACCGAGGGTGCCTGGGTTCCGAGCCAGTTCGACAACCAGGCGAACTGGAAGGTCCATGCCGATGTCACCGCGCAGGAAATCCTCGCCGATTTCGCCGATACGCCGATCGATGCGCTGATCACCGGGGTTGGCACCGGCGGCCACATCACCGGCTGCGCCGAGGTGCTCAAGAGCAGATGGTCGGGCATGAAGGCCTATGCCGTCGAGCCCGCCGGTTCGCCGGTGATCAGCGGCGGCCAGCCCGGTCCGCACCCGATCCAGGGTATCGGCGCGGGCTTTATCCCCGGCAACCTCCACACCAAGTCGATCGACGGCGCGATCCAGGTCGATCCCGAGGACGCCAAGGAATGGGCGCGCAGATCGGCCAGCGTCGAGGGATTGCTGGTCGGAATCTCGAGCGGCGCCACGCTGGCGGCGATTGCGGGCAAGCTCGGCGAACTCGGGACCGGCGCGCGGGTGCTCGGGTTCAATTACGACACTGGCGAGCGCTATCTCTCGGTGCCGGATTTCCTGCCCGAGGAGTAGGCGCGCGAGCGCGAAACCCATCCTTGTTCGTCACCCCCGCGAAAGCGGGGGTCCCGCTGGCCCTCCGCGCCGCGCTTAAAGCAAGAAGCGGGATCCCCGCCTTCGCGGGGATGACAGGCGGTTCGCGGGGATAACGGGTGGTTGCCCACCGGCGGCGTCATGAGGACCCAGCAAAGAAATCTCGTGACGATCCCGCAAAGACATCCGCGCCGCGACTCCCCAGGGAATCGCGGCGCGGACTTGTTTCACCCAGGGCTTGATCGGCCGCTTACGCCGCGGTGGCGAAAGCCTCTTCGCCCAGCGCCATCATGCTGTCGCTGCCGCTCTCGATCTTGCGGCGGAAGGCGCCGACGTCGGGCAGGTAGCGGTCCATGTAGTAACGCGCGGTTGCCAGCTTGGCCTCGTAGAAAGCGGCGTCGTCCGCGCCCTCGGCCAGCTTCGCCTGCGCGACCTTCGCCATCCGCAACCACATGAAGCCCAGCGTCACGATGCCCGTCATGTGCATGTAGTGATGCGCGCCGGCACCCAGGTGATTGGGGTTCTGCATCGCGTTGCTCATGAACCACATGGTGGACGCCTGCTGCTCGGCGAGCGCCTTGCCGAGCGGTTCGGCG
>JAHJWA010000145.1 GCA_018828205.1 Alphaproteobacteria bacterium | reverse complement strand
GCATCGATATAGGCGGGATCGTCATGATAGGGCGGCAGCGTCCGCAGGCTTGGCTGCCAGCGCATCGCCTTGAGCGCATCGCTCGCCTTGTCGACCACGGTGGCCGTGGTGGCGCCCGAATATTGCGGATAGAGCGGGGCCAGCAGCACGCGCTCGCAGCCCGCCGCCATCATCGCGTCGAGCCGCTCGGGAATCGACGGCGCGCCGTAGCGCATCGCCCAATCGACCCGCACGCCATCCCCCATCCCGACGTTAAGGCGCGCCTGCATCGCCTCGGCCTGCCGGCGGGTGATCACCGCCAGCGGCGAGCCTTCCTCGGTCCAGACCTTGGAATAGGCCGCGGCGCTTTTCTTGGGGCGGGTGGTGAGGATCAGCCCGCGCAGGATCGGCTGCCACAGCAGCGGCGGGATCTCGACCACCCTGCGGTCGGAGAGGAATTCGGCCAGATAGCGCTTCACCGATCCGGGATCGGGCGCTTCGGGCGTGCCGAGATTGACCAGCAGCACGCCGACCCCGCCCGAGCGGACGGGGGGATGGTTGTGCGGCAAGGTCTGGGGCTGCCAGGTCATATTCCCTCCGATAGCAGCGGCAGGCGGCGAAAGCGCACCCCCGTTGCAGCGAACAACGCATTGGCGATGGCGGGTGGCGCCACCGCCACACCGAGCTCGCCCGGATCGAAGGGTTCGGCATCGCTTTCGACCAGATCGAGCACGATTTCGGGTGCATCGGCGAGCGTCGGCAGGCCGAGATCGCCGAGCCGCGCGCTCACAGCCAGGCCGCCGCGATAGGTGACGCTCGACCCGGTCGCCAGCGAGAGCCCGAACAGCAACCCGCCCTCGATCTGCTGGCGGGCCACGTCGAGATTCACGATCCGGCCGATATCGGCCACCGCGGACAGACGCGCGACGCGGACCCCGCCCTGGCCCAGTTGCGCCTGCGCCACGCAGGCGATCGAGCCACTGGCCGCGGCGAACTGCATCCGGATCAGCGCCAGCCCCTGACGGCTGCCCTCGCCCCCGCCATCCCATTCGCCCAGACCGGTGGCGCGCCGCAGCACCTCGGCGGAGCGTTCGTCGCGCCCCAGCATGGTCATCCGGTAGAGATAGGGATCGCGTCGCGCCTCGCGCGCCAGCTCGTCGACGAAGCTCTCGGTGGCGAAGCCGGTGTAGGCGGCGGCATTGCCGCGCAGCGGTCCGGTCGGCAGGTCGAGCGGCACATTGACGTGGTCAACCGCGACATGCGCGATGCCATAGGGCGGCACCGCGCCCTCGCAGGCGAGCGGATCGGGTTTGCCCGCGGCGCGCGCCATCGCCGCTTCGGGGGTGGCGTTGGCGAACAGCCTCTCGCCGAACTCGCGCATGGTCGCGGGCAGCGCCAGCCGCGCGCGCCACGCGGTGGGCATCCTGTCCTCGCCGCGCGACAGTGTCGCGGTCAGCAGCGCCGCCACCGGGGTGCGCGGCGGCAGCGCCTTGAATTCCTCGGCGCGCGGCCAGGTCAGCTGGACGGGTCGCCCGATCTCCTGCGCGATCTGCGCCACCTCGATCGCGTGCTGTTTTTCCAGCCTGGCATCGAAACTCCCCCCCGCCGCCATCGGATAGAGCACCACATCGCGCTCCGCCAATCCGACCGCCTTCGCGGCGGCGCGGCGCGCGGCCTCGGGCGCCTGCGATGCGATCCACAGCTCGAGCTTGCCATCGGCGAGCCGCGCGGTGGCGCTGGCGGTCTCGATCGCGGCATGGACCGCAGGGGCGATGTCGTAGCGCCGCGCCATATCGGGTTCGGCCAGCGCCGCGTCGGGGTCGCCCACACTCGCCACCCGCCGCGCCTCGCCGCGGCGCAGGCCCTCGTCCAGCGCCTGCTCGATCGCCTCGCTGTCGACCCCGCCTGGGCCGACGAAGCGCGGCGCGATCCGCTCGAGCGCGCGTTCGGCGGTCCACCAGCTGTCCGCCACCGCCGCAAGCCAGCGCTTCGACCGCACCAGCCCGACCAAACCCATCCCCCCGGCGCGTGCGGCGTCGACTTCGCCCAGTTCGGGAAAGCCCACAGGGCCATGACGGATCGAGGCATGGACCATCCCGGGCAGGCGGACATCGGCGGCGAACAGGAAACTGCCGTCGACCTTGGCGGGCAGATCGAGCCGGGGGAAATCGCCCGGGCCCGGGATTCCGCCCGCCAGCGGTCGCTCGCCGGGGGGCTGGGGGCGCAGCGGCGGGGGATCGGGCGGACTCATCGCCGCGGCTTCCTCGGCCAGCTCGCCGAAGCGCAGCCGCTTCTCGCCGTGGAGGATGAAACCCTCCTGCGCCTCGCATTGCTCCCAGGCTACTCCCCAGCGCTCGCCGGCGGCCATTGCCAGCATCGCGCGCGCGGCGGCCCCCGCGGCGCGGCAATCCGCTTCATAGGCGGCGACGCTGGAGCCTTCGGCGGTCGCAGAGAAATTGCCCCGCTCGGCAAAGCGGCGCGCCAGATAGGAGCCTTGTTCGTCCGCGACTGCGGGCACCAGCGACCACAGCGGCGCCCATTTGGCGGCGAGCGGGACATTGGCCTGCGCGCCGCTGGGCGGGATCGTGGCGACCGCGATCTGCCCCCAGGCGGCGCCCATCTCCTGCGCGACGATCTGCGGCAGCAGCGTGGTGACCCCCTGCCCCATCTCGAGCTGCGGCACCGCCACCGTCACCACCCCGTCGGCGGCCACCGTCAGCCAGGGGCCGAAGAGATGCTCGTCAGCGCCGGTCTGCAGCGCGGGCGCGTAGCTGCGCGGCCACGCCCACCACGCCACCAGCAGGCCCCCGCCCACCGCCGCCCCGGTGAGCAGCTGGCGGCGCGAGAGCGCGACGGCGTTCAGGCGGTCTCGGAGAGCCAAGCAGCGAGCTTTGCGGCGACGGCGCGGAACGGATCGGCGATCGCGTCGTCGCCCGCCGCGGGCGGCTTGCCGGCATCGCTGCCCTGACGGATCGCCAGATCGAGCGGGATGCGCCCGAGGAAGGGCAGTTCGAGCCGCCCGGCCGCCTCCTCGACCCCGCCCGCGCCGAAGGGATCGGAAATCTCGCCGCAATGCGGGCAGGCATAGCCCGACATGTTCTCGACCAGCCCGATCACGGGCACGCCGGCCTGGTCGAACAATTGCCCGGCGCGCGCGGCATCGATCAGCGCGAGATCCTGCGGGGTCGAGACCAGCACCGCGCCCGCGGGCTTGAACTTCTGCAGCATGGTCAGCTGGACATCGCCGGTGCCCGGCGGGAGATCGACCAGCAGCAGGTCGGCATCACCCCAATGCGCGTCGATCAGCTGGGACAGCGCTTTGCCGACCATCGGCCCGCGCCAGGCGAGCGCCTGGCCCTGCTTGACCAGATGGCCCATCGACAGCACCGGCACCCCGACCGCGCTCGCCACCGGGATCAACATGTTGTCGCGCGCTTCGGGGCGCACGCCCTGATTGCCCAGGATCATCGGCTGCGAGGGGCCGTAGATATCGGCGTCGACCACGCCGACCTTGTGGCCCATGCGGTGGAGCGCGATCGCCAGATTGGCGGTCAGCGTCGACTTGCCCACCCCGCCCTTGCCCGAACCCACGGCGACGATCCGGCGCGCCTTGCGTTCGGCGGTGAGAATGACGCGGACATCGTCGACTTCGGCGGCAGCGCCGACCCCGTCGCGCACCGCGGCTTCCATCCGCTCGCGCTCGCGCGGGTCGAGTCCGCCGACATCGAGCACCACGGTGGCGCGGCCATCTTTCACGGTGGCCGAGGTCACGCGCTCGGCGATCGGGTCGGGGAGCGCAGCGGTTAATGCATTATCGGCCATGCGCTGCGCCGTGTAGCATCAAAAAGCGCGCGACAACCCCTGTTTTTCCCGCAGAACGACCCTATAGATAGCCCATGCGAATATTGGACGGGTTTGGAAAACGTATCGGGCTGGCCATGGCTGGCGGCCGCAACCCCTGGGGCAAGGGTCCCGGCAAGGGTTCCGGCGACGGCAGCGACGGGACTGGCGATGCCCCCGCGGCTGGACCGGACGACGAGCCCGCCGCCAAACCCAAGGGCCCCAAGAACCCCTGGCTGCCGCCCGGCGCCAGCGGTGGCGGTCCGCGCCGTTCCGCGAATATCGAGGACATCTTCAAGAACCGTGGGCCCGAGGGTCCGCGCCGCACCGGTGGGCCGGGCGGCCCCAATTTCCGTCTGCCGCAACGCCCCGGCGGCGGCAGCTGGCTGCCCTTCGTCATCGGCGGCCTGGTCGCGGTCGTGGTGCTGGCGACCAGCGTCCATCTGGTCGAGGCGCAGGAAAAGGCCGTGGTCAAGACGCTGGGCAATTACACCCGCACGCTGGATCCCGGCCTCAACTTCACCGCTCCCTTCCCGATCGAGACCGTCGATGTCGAGGACGTCCAGGGCGTGCGCGCGCTGCGCATTCCAGGGTCGAGCGAGAGCGCCAAGCTGATCCTCACCGGCGATCAGAACCTCGTCGATCTGAGCTATATCGTGCGCTGGAACATCAAGAGCCTCGAGGATTTCAAATTCTCGCTGGTCGAGCCGATCGAGACCGTCGGCGAAGTGGCCGAGGCCGCGATGCGCGCCGAAGTCGCTGAGAAGACGCTCGACGAGACCTTCTCGGGTCAGGGCCGCGCCGAGATCGAGCTCGAGGTGCGCCAGCGGATGCAGGTCGCGCTCGATGCCTATAATTCGGGCATCCAGGTGCTGGGTGTCGAAATCGACAAGGCCGATCCGCCGGCGGAAGTCGTCGACGCCTTCCGCGACGTCTCGGTCGCCGAACAGAACGCCGACGCTTCGCGCAACCAGGCCCGCGGCTATGCCCAGCAGGTGCTCGCGCAGGCGCAGGGCGAGGCCGAGGCCTTCGACGAGGTCTATGAGGAATACCGCCTCGCGCCCGAAGTCACGCGTCGCCGGCTCTATTACGAAACCATGGAGCGGGTGCTGAGCCAGACCGATACGACCGTGGTCGAGAACGAGGGCGTCACCACCTATCTGCCGCTACCCGAGGTGCGTCGCCGCTCCACGACTGCGGCGCCGTCGAGTGCACCGGCGCAGCCCGCCCAGCCGCAGGGAGACAGCCAGTGACCGCGAACTCTATCTGGGACAGGCATCGCAAGCTGCTGATCGCGCTGGCCGTGCTGATCGTGCTGTTCTTCACCAGCGTCTACATCGTGCCCGAGGAAGAACAGGCGGTCATCATCCGCACCGGTAACCCCGTGGGCGTGGTCAACACCCCGGGCGGCGAGACCAATGCCGGGCTCTATTTCAAGGTGCCCTTCATCGATTCGGTCCGCCGCGTCGAAAAGCGCGTGCTCGATCTCGAGATGTCCGACGAGGAAGTGCTGTCGAACGATCAGCAGCGCCTGCTGGTCAACGCCTATGCGCGGTTCCGGATCTTCGACCCGGTCCGCATGGTCGAACGCGCCGGCACCACCGAGGGCGTGCGCGTGGCGCTCGAGCCGATCCTCAACTCGGTGCTGCGCCAGGAACTGGGTCGCCGCACCTTCCAGAACATGCTCACCGCCGAGCGCGGCAATGCGCTGGCCAATGTGCGCGCCAATCTCGACCGCCAGGCCCGGCAATACGGCGCCGAGGTGATCGACGTGAAGATCAAGCGCACCGATCTGCCCGATGGTGCACCGCTC
>JAHJWA010000144.1 GCA_018828205.1 Alphaproteobacteria bacterium | reverse complement strand
TGGGAGCGACCCGCTGATGGCAAAGGCTGCGATACTCGAGGCTGTCGGCAAGCTGACGATCGGCGAGGTCGAACTCGCCGATCCGCTGCCGCATGAAGTCCTGATCGACACCAAGGCCTGCGGGCTGTGCCATTCGGACCTGCACTTCATCGACGGCGCCTATCCGCACCCCATGCCCGCGATCCCGGGGCACGAGGCGGCGGGCGTGGTCCGCGCGGTCGGCTCCGAGGTCCGGACGGTCAAACCGGGCGATCACGTGGTCACCTGCCTCTCGGCCTTCTGCGGTCATTGCGAATTCTGCGTCACCGGCCGGATGGCGCTGTGCCTCGGCGCCGAGACGCGCCGCGGCCAGTCGCAGAGCCCGCGGATCACCCGCAACGGCGGCGAGACCGTGGCGCAGATGCTCAACCTCTCGGCCTTTGCCGAGCAGATGCTGATCCACGAACACGCCTGCGTCGCGATCGACAAGGAGATGCCGCTCGACCGCGCGGCGGTGATCGGCTGCGCGGTCACCACCGGGGCGGGCGCCATCTTCAACGCCTGTTCGGTGGTCCCGGGTGAATCGGTCGCCGTGGTCGGCTGCGGCGGGGTCGGCCTCGCCGCGATCAACGCGGCGCGGATCGCGGGCGCGGGCCAGGTCATCGCGCTCGACCCGATTGCCGAGAAGCGCGAGCTCGCCAAGGTTCTGGGCGCGACCCATGTGGTCGATGCCATGGCCGAGGATGCGGTCGAGCAGGTGATGAAGATCACCGGGACCGGCGTCCATCATGCGATCGAGGCGGTCGGGCGCCAGGCCAGCGCCGATCTCTCGGTCAAGATCCTGCGCCGCGGCGGCACCGCGACGATCCTCGGGATGATGCCGCTCGACTGCAAGGTCGGCCTGGGCGCGATAGACCTGCTCAGCGGCAAGAAGCTGCAGGGCGCGATCATGGGGATGAACCGCTTCCCGGTCGATCTGCCGCGGCTGGTCGATTTCTACCTGCGCGGGCTGCTCGATCTCGACACCATCATCTCCGAACGCATCGCGCTCGAGGATATCAACAAGGGGTTCGACACCATGCGCAACGGCCATTCCGCACGCAGCGTGATCGTGTTCGACTGATGGATATCGATTTCGACAAGGAAATGGTCGGCACCGTTGAAGTGGCTGACAGCGACAGGCTCGATCTCGAGCGTCTGACGCAGTGGTTCGAGGACAATGTCGCGGGCTTCGCGGGGCCGATCGACTATTCCAAGTTCAAGGGCGGGCAATCCAACCCGACCTACCGGATCGACACGCCCGGCAAGTCCTACGTGCTGCGCCGCCAGCCCTTCGGCAAGCTGCTCCCCAGCGCGCATGCGGTGGACCGCGAATACAAGGCGATGGCGGCGCTCGGGCCGACCGGCTTCCCGGTTCCGCGGACCTATGGGTTGTGCGAGGATCGCGAGGTCATCGGGTCCATGTTCTTCGTCATGGGTCTGGCCGACGGGCGCAGCCTGTGGAACGGGGCGCTGCCCGGCAGCACGCCGGGCGAACGCCGTGCGATCTACAATTCCATGATCGACACCATGGCCGACCTGCACCTGCAGGATCCGGACGCCATCGGCCTCTCCGATTTCGGCAAGTCGCAGGATTATTGCGCGCGCCAGATCGGCCGCTGGTCCAAGCAGTACAAGCTGTCCGAAACCGACACCATTCCCGAGATGGACCGGCTGATCGAGTGGCTGCCGCAGACGATCCCGCCGCAGCACGAATCCTCGGTGGTGCATGGCGACTACCGGCTCGACAATCTGATCTTCGAGAAGGATGCCGCGAAGGTGCTGGCAGTGCTCGACTGGGAGCTGTCGACGCTGGGCGATCCGATCGCCGATTTCAGCTATCTCATGCTCAACTGGCACAACCCCGCCGACGGGCGCGCCGGGCTGCTCGGGCTCGATCTCGCCGAGCTCGGCATCCCGACGCAGGAAGAAGCGGTCGAGCGCTATGTCGCGCGCACCGGCTATCCGGTCCCGCCGATGGACTGGTATTTCGCCTACAATCTGTTCCGGCTCGCCGGGATCATGCAGGGCATCAAGAAGCGGGTGATCGACGGCACCGCGTCGTCCTCGCACGCCAAGCAGATGAGCGAGCGCGTGGTCCCGCTGGTCCAGCGCGCGCATGAATTCGCGCTGCAGGCGGGCATGCCCGCCTAGAAACCCTTCCGCCAGGTCACCGCCACGCCCGCATCGTCGGGCGCGGCGGTGTAATGGCCCGGTTCGGTGCGGTAATAGAGACTGGCGCTCGCGAACCCGCTGGCAAAGGGGCCGCGCCAGCTCATCTCGCCCACCGTCTCGCGCCCGGTAGGGCTGAGAGACAGGCGGCGGGTCCCAAAACCGGCGGTTTCGGTGGCGTAATCGTAACTCACCGGCAGCATTATATCGATCCCGCCCCCGCTCACCCGCAGCGGCTGCGCCAGCCGGAGACCGAAGCTGTCTCCGCCGACGAACAGATCCCCGCGCGACAGGTCGAGCGACCAGGCATTGCTCTGGAACTGCGAACCTGCTGCGACGAGCCCGCTCTGGCGCGGGCGGGTGAAGCCGCGGCGATAGCTCGCCCCCAGCTGCCAGCCCGCCGCGAGATCGATCGCGGTGGCGGTGTCGAGAAACAGCGTATCCGCGCCGCGGGCGCCGAAGCTGTCGTTGAGGAAGGCGCCGAGCATGGTCGCATCCTCCTGCAGCCAGGTGAGCCCGACCACGGCGCCCAGCGGACCCAGCCGGCGATCGGCGGAGAGCGCGAAGCTGCGCGTGGCGTGCCGCTCGCGAGACCCGCGCAGCATGTCGCGGCCGTCGCGGAAATTGCCCAGCCAGGCCTCGCCCGTCTCGGCGCTGGCGGTCAGGCCCCAGTCGCCCAGCCGCTGTCGCAGGGCGAAGCCCGCGTCGCTGCTGCGCGCAAAACCGGTGTCGCCCACCGCATCGCGTGCGATCAGGAAGGCCGGCCTCTGCGCGCCCTGCAATTGCGCGGTCATTCCCTGCAC
>JAHJWA010000143.1 GCA_018828205.1 Alphaproteobacteria bacterium | reverse complement strand
GCGAGGTCGTCGCCCGGCTGAAGGCGAAGCGCGTGTGGGACGACACCGTGCTGATCGTCACCGGCGATCACGGCGAGGAATTGTTCGAGACCGGCTTCCTCGGCCACGGCCATGTCATCAACCGCGAACAATTCGCGACGCTGCTGGTCGCCAACCGCCCGGGCCTGCTTCCGCGCGGCCCGGTCGCGCTGGCCGACTACCGCGCCATCCTCGCCGCCGCGCTGCACGGCGAGCAGCCGCCCGCGCCCTCGGCACCGCCGTTCCTGCACATCGGCCCGCTCGATACCCCGACCGCGATCGGTCTCGCCGGGCGCGGGGAGCAGCTCACCAGCCTGCGGCTCGACACCGGCGAGGCCTGCCTGGTCGAACGCGCGCAGTGCCGACCCTACGCATCGCTGACCGGCGCCGACCGCGCCCGCGTCGACGCCGCGATCGCCCGCTGGGGCTCCGAACGCTGGCACGCGGCGCAGAGGAAATAGCGGCGCGTGTGCCACCGCCGGACTGGCGCTCTGCCGCGTCCGGCGTTCCTTCGGCGGGCGCTAATGGGTCCAGTCGAGCGTGAGCGTCCCGAAATGCCAGCGAAGCTGCGCGGCGGTGGCACCATCGACATCGTTCACGCGGCGCAGCACGGCCTCGCCTTCCATACGCACCGGCCGCCCGCTTTCGTCCTCGGCGGTAATCGTGATCGGCGCAGTGTAATAGATCGATCCGGCCGCGCCTTCGGTCGTTCCCTGCGCAATGGCGACGGTGATCCCGGACAGATCCGAAAACAGGGCGGCGAACTGCGCTTTGCTCCACCTGCGCTGGTCGGCCTCGCTCAGAACGGCCCAGGCCTGATCGAATTCTTCCAGTTCGATGGCCCGTGCAAAGGAAAGAAGGATGTTGCGAGCACCCGTGATGCTGCGCCCGGCTTCCGGCGTCAGGGGCGGGGGCGTGAGGTCGACCTGCGGGTCCTGCGCCTCGCCGACGCTGTCCGCGACCGGCGGCTCTTGCGCAGCGCCCGCATCGCTTGCCGGCTCGGCCGGGCGCCCGCTCGTAGAGGCTGCTGCAGGCCGCTCGCTGTCTGCGCTCCCGCTCGCCGCGCAGCCCCCCAGCAGCAGGGCGGGTGCCAACAGGACGGAAACAGGCATGCTGTGCATGACGACCCGAACCGACGGATAAACCGAGAGTTCCGCGCCCAAACTGACCCCCCAGCGCGTCCCCCGCCGAGCTCGAAAGCAGGCGGAAGGTAGACGACGCGGTCATCGATCTGGTGCAATTGGGGGAGCACGCGTCGCTCCCGCGCGCGCTTCACCCCAATTGGATTGCAATCTCTTTGTTACCGTGCGCCTTCATGGTCGTTGATACCAATTCTTAAGCGTCGATACTGTACGAAGCGCTATGTCAGCGGAAAATGGGGCGCTCAGATTAGCTGCTTGGAAGGGCACCTTTCCGGCCAGCACATTCGGCGTGGGAACGCGGCTTTCCGCGCTGATGGGGCTTGCACTCGCTTTTTCGGCGGCGACACTGATCGCAATTCTTGCCGCCACCGGAATCGAACTCCATCCCGAATTTCTTCGGTTCCCGGCCCTTGCGCTACTTTTGGTGCTGATCTCTGTTTATTGCGATTTGAGAAAACACAGTTGGCATCTGAATGACCTCGCCAAGCTGCTGGCCTTTGTCGTCCTGAGCCTTCTCCTGTGCGGTCTCGTTTCCAACACCGGGCTGAGACTTCAGATGCCGGTTGCCGACCCCTTGTTGGCAAGGCTCGATGCGCTCCTTCCTTTCGGCACGCAGGGCACAGTCTCTGTCACCGCGTCGCATGCATGGGTCGCTCGCGGTTTGCATTGGGCGTATAACAGTTCGAGTGTGCTGTGCCTGGCAGCGGCGGCATGGATGCTGGCGAAGGGTGCCAGATTGCAGCTGTGGCGGTTCGCAGCGACGGCGGTGGTGGCGATGCAGATCACCGCGATCTGCTCTCTTTTCTTCCCCGCCCGAGGAGCCATCCTTCACCTTGGGCTTGATACTTTCCAGAGCAACGGATTGCCTCCCGGTGCGGGCACCTATGCAGCGGAGAGTTTCGCCCACTTCTATTCCGGAGCGGAAAAGCTCGTCACCTTGGGCGATCTGAACGGCATCGTCACCTTTCCCTCGTTTCACACCGTTCTCGCGCTGCTGATCGTTCAGGGTTGGCACGCAACCCCAGCAAAATGGCCCGCGGTCTTTTGGGGCGCGGTCACGATCATATCCACGATACCGATGGGGGGGCACTATTTCGCCGATCTCGTGGCGGGCTTCCTGGTGTGGCTTTTTGCCTTCAAAATCGTCGAACGAGCCTCCTCGCGATCGCAATGAAGAACCCTCACCCGGTCGAAAGGAACGTCCCTGGCGGCTGGATGCGCTTCTAGAGCATTTCAGCCCGTCCACGACCCGCGAGCCGCCTTTGCCATGCGCGAGCCCGGCTCATCGCAACCTATCCCCCCAGCGCATCCCCCGCAGCAACACCGCTGGCCCAGGCCCATTGGAAATTGTAGCCGCCCAGCCAGCCGGTGACATCGACCGCCTCGCCGATCGCGTAGAGGC
>JAHJWA010000015.1 GCA_018828205.1 Alphaproteobacteria bacterium | reverse complement strand
TGCCGCTGATGCTCAGCCCGACCGCGCTTCAGCGCGCTTTCCACCGCGACGGCGAGCGCGCGGTGGCACGCGCGGCGGACCGCTTCGGGGTGTGGTTCGGCATCTCCAGCCTGGCGACGCATTCGATCGAGGAGGTCGCGGCGCTGACCGCCGGGCCCAAGCTGTTCCAGCTCTATGTCCACAAGGACAAGAGGCTCAACGCGGCGATGATCGAGCGCTGCCAGCAAAGCGGTTTCGACGCGCTGGCGCTGACGGTGGACACGATCGTCTCGGGCAAGCGCGAGCGCTGCCTGCGCTCGGGCTTCACCACCCCGCCGCGGTTTTCCGCCTCCTCGCTGTGGAGCTATGCGACGAGGCCGCGCTGGACCGCGGGCTATGTCTTCAGCCCGAAATTCCGCCTGCCCAATCTCGACGGCCATGTGGTCGAGGGCACCGGCAAGCCGGTCAGCATCCAGGACTATTTCAACACCATGCTCGATACGGGCATGGACTGGGACACCGCGGCGCGGATCCGCCAGGACTGGGGCGGTACCTTCTGCCTCAAGGGCGTGATGAGCGCGGGCGATGCCCGCCGCGCGGTGGAGATCGGCGCGGATGCGATCATGGTTTCCAACCACGGCGGGCGCCAGCTCGACGGCAGCCGCGCGCCCTTCGACCAGCTGCGCGAGATCGTCGATGCGGTCGGCGGCGAGATCGAGATCATCTGCGACGGCGGCGTGCGCCGCGGCACGCATGTGCTCAAGAGCCTGTGCGCGGGCGCGACAGCAGCCTCGGGCGGGCGGCTCTATCTCTATGCACTCGCCGCTGCAGGGCAGCACGGGGTCGAGCGCGCGCTGGCGATCCTGCAGGACGAGATCGAGCGCGGGATGCGGCTGATGGGGGTGACCTCGATCGACCAGCTCACCGCCGACCGGCTGCGCTGGCGATAGCGGGCGCTAACCGCCGCGCGCCGCCTGCGCCGAAGCCTCGACCCGGGCCTTGTCGACCAGCAGGATCGTGCTGGTGCCCTTGGCCAGCACCGTGCCGTGCTCGTCCTTGAGATGTCCCTCGTAGAAGCCGGTCCGCTTCCCGTGACGCTCGACCCAGCCCTCCGCGATCACCTTGCCCGGACGCGCGGGGGCGAAGAAGCTGACCTTGAGCTCGAGCGACATCGGCACGATCCCCGTCCCGTTCCTGGCCATCGCCGCATGCGCCATCGCGGCGTCGATCCAGCCGCTGACGAAACCGCCCTGCACCACCCCGCCCGAATGGCACTGCTCCTCCTTCGCCTCGTATTCGAGCGTGGCGCGGCCCTCGGGGTCCATCGCGGCGACGCGGATCAGTCCCATGGTTTCGTAGAGCGTATGGTGTTCGGTCATGTTCTCTCCCGGCAGCGGCCCGCCTCGTCTCGTCGGTCCGCGACATAATGTTACGCGTCCTGCCGCGGCGCCTTTGGCTTTACAAGCATGGCGCGGGTCTGCATGTACACAAGCATGCAAAGCGAGACCGGTCTGCTGCTACGACTTACGCGCCCTTGGGCGTGACAGTTCGCGCGTCCGCTGCGGCGCGCTGAACGCCCAAGGGACCGCAACCGACCGCCTTCTAGCCTTCGCTATTCCAGAGACCGTCCCATGCCCATGCTGAGCGATCCCGCCCGCAAATACGCGCCCTTCCCGCAAATTGCGCTGCCCGACCGGCAGTGGCCCAGCCGCACCATCACCGCCCCGCCGCGCTGGCTCTCGACCGATCTGCGCGACGGCAATCAGGCGATCGTCGACCCGATGGATGCGCACAAGAAGAACCGCTTTTTCGACCTCCTGTGCGAGATTGGAGTAAAAGAGATCGAGATCGGCTTTCCCAGCGCGGGGCAGACCGAATTCGACTTCATCGCCGGGTTGGTGCGCTCGGGCCGTGTCCCCGATGACGTGCTCGTCCAGGTGCTGACGCAGAGCCGCGAGGATCTGATCCGCACCAGCTTCGCCAGCCTCGAGGGTGCGCATGCCGCGATCGTCCATCTCTACAATGCGGTCAGCCCCGCCTGGCGCGAGATCGTCTTCGGGATGAGCCGCGAGCAGGTGCGCGAGATCGCGGTGGCCGGCGCCAAGGTGATGCGCGACGAGGCGGGCAGGCAGCCGGACACGCAGTGGCATTTCGAATACAGCCCCGAGACCTTCTCCACCGCCGAGCTCGATTTCAGCCTCGAGGTCTGCGAGGCGGTGATGGGTGTGCTGGCACCCACGCCCGAGCACCCCATCATCCTCAACCTGCCCGCCACGGTCGAAGCGGCGACACCCAATATCTACGCCGACCAGGTCGAATATTTCATCCGCAACCTGCCCAATCGCGACGCCGCGGTGATCAGCCTGCACACCCACAACGACCGCGGAACCGGGGTCGCGGCGGCGGAGCTGGCGCTGATGGCCGGAGCGGACCGGGTCGAGGGCTGCCTGTTCAGCAATGGCGAACGCACCGGCAATTGCTGCCTCGTGACCATGGCGCTCAATCTCTACACCCAAGGGATCGATCCAAAGCTCGATTTCTCGGATATCGACCGGGTCATCGAGACGGTGGAATATTGCAACCAGATCCCGGTCCACCAGCGCCACCCCTATGGCGGCGAGCTGGTGTTCACCGCCTTCTCGGGCAGCCATCAGGATGCGATCAAGAAGGGCTTCGCCGCCGCCGAGCGCCAGAACGACGAGCATTGGCGCGTGCCCTATCTGCCGATCGATCCCGCCGATCTGGGGCGCAGCTACGAGGCGGTGATCCGGGTCAATTCGCAGAGCGGCAAGGGCGGCTTCGCCTGGGTGCTCGAGCAGGATCAGGGGCTCAAGCTGCCCAAGCGGATGCAGGCGCATTTCAGCCCGTATGTCCAGCGCATGGCCGATCTTGTCGGGCGCGAACTGACAGCGGCGGATATCTGGGAGGCCTTCCGCGATGCCTACCACGTGCATACATCGGACAAGCATTTCCAATTGGTGGATTACGAGGAACGGCGCGCTGGCGACGGCACGCGGCTGTTCACCGGGACCATCGCGGTCGAGGGCGCGGAGCGGACCGTCAGCGGGCGCGGCAATGGCCTTATCTCCTCGGTGATGACCACGATCGAAGAGGCCTTCGGACTCAGTCTCGAGGTGGTCGATTACACCGAACATGCACTGGGCAGCGGGCGCGATGCGCGCGCCGCCGCCTATCTCGAATGCCGCACCCCCGAGGGCGCGGTGATCTGGGGTGTGGGGATCGATGAGGACGTCGCCACCGCCAGCGTGCGCGCGGTGCTGAGCGCGGCCAATTCGGCGCGCTCGGGATAAACCGCCTGTGCCTTGCGGACCGGCTTTGATAGGCTGGCCGCAAACAGAAGTTCTTGGGAGAGGAACGCCGTGACCGAAGCCATCATCGAACCCGATCTGCCGATCGTCGATCCGCATCATCACCTGTGGGATCTGCGCGCGCTGGTGCCGATGTTCCCCGACCCGCGCCACCCCTTCATCGAGGCGATCGCGGGTGCGGCCTATTACAGCTTCGACCAGCTCCACGCCGATACCCACAGCGGCCACAATGTGATCGCCACGGTCTTCATGGAATGCGGCGCCTTCTACGATCCGGCGCGCGGCGAGGCGATGAAGCCGGTCGGCGAGGTCGAATTCGCCAATGGCGTCGCGGCGCAGGGCGCGAGCGGGCTCTATGGCGAATATCGCCCTTGCGCCGGGATCGTCGGCCACGCCGATCTGACGCTCGGCGATGCGGTCAGGCCGGTGGTCGAGGCGCTGATCGCGGCGGGCAACGGGCGCTTCAAGGGGATCCGCCACGCCGGGGCCTGGGACGCCGATCCGGAGGTGCTCGGCCCGCCCTTCCACGCGCCGCAGGGGCTCTACGGTTCCGACACATTCCGCGCCGGTTTCGCGGCCTATGCCGAATACGGCCTCACCTTCGACGCCTGGCTGCTCGAGCCGCAGCTGGGCGATCTGGTCGATCTCGCGCGCGCCTTCCCCGATCAGCAGATCGTGCTCGACCATTGCGGCACGCCGCTCAACATCGCCGCCTATCGCGGCAAGCTGCCCGAGAATTTCGACCGCTGGCAGCGAAGCATCCACGACCTCGCCGAATGCCCCAATGTCGCGGTCAAGCTCGGCGGGCTGGCGATGGCCTTCTGCGGCATGCCCGAAGACGGGCCCGACCGCGGCTGCGGTTCGGAGGAACTCGCGCAGGCATGGGACCCCTACATCACCAATTGCATCGAGGCCTTCGGGCCCGAGCGCGCGATGTTCGAGAGCAATTATCCGGTCGATCGCTGGGGCGCGAGCTATGCGGTGCTGTGGAACGCCTTCAAGCGGCTCGCCAACGGCGCCTCCGACGCCGAGAAGCGCGCGCTGTT
>JAHJWA010000142.1 GCA_018828205.1 Alphaproteobacteria bacterium | reverse complement strand
GCCAGCATGGCGGCCAGTTCCTGATGATGCGGCTGGCTTCGGAAAACCAGCCGCAGGCGCCCGAGAGCAGCGCCGCGCTCGCGGTGATCGAGGCGATGCCCGATGCCTTCGTGCTGGCCGATGGCGAGCGCGCCATCGTGGCCGCCAATCTCGCCTTTGTCGAACTGGTCGGAGCGGCGAGCCTCGACCAGATCCGCGGCCGCTCGCTGGGCGAATTTATCGGTCGGCCGGGAATCGATCTCGAGCTGATCGAAGCGCAGCTGACCAAGCACGGCTTTGCGCGCAATGTCGCCACCGTCGTCGGCGCCGGCGACAGCTCGCAGGGCGAGGCGGTGGAGCTTTCGGCCGTCCAGACCGACGAGAACTCGCCGCACACGGGATTCGTCATTCGATCGATCGGTCGGCGAATGCGCAATCTGCCCCCATCCGCGGACGATCTGCCGCGTTCGGTCGAGCAATTGTCCGAGCTCGTGGGCCAGATGTCGCTCAAGGATATCGTCCGCGAGAGCACCGATCTGATCGAGCGGCTGTGCATCGAGGCGGCGCTGTCCTACACCTCGGACAACCGCGCCTCGGCCGCCGAGATCCTCGGGTTGAGCAGGCAAAGTCTCTATTCGAAGCTGCACCGCTACGGGCTCGGAAATCTGGTCAGCGAGACCGAATAGCGGAAGTGGCGACGACGTAGCTGTCAAAACTATTTGACGCGGCAGGGCGTCAGGCATAGCTTTCGGGTCATGGCGCGATCAGCTGTCTCGACCGGTCAGGCGGCGCTTCCCGCGCCCAGCGACATCGTCGAACTTCTCAAGCCCATCACGTGGTTTCCACCGATGTGGGCCTTCATGTGCGGGGTGGTTTCGTCCGGCTTGCCGCTCGACGGGCGCTGGCTGTTCCTAGTGGCGGGCGTCGCGCTGACCGGACCGCTGGTCTGCGGCACCAGCCAGGCGGTCAACGACTGGTACGACCGCCACGTCGACGCCATCAACCAGCCCGAACGCCCGATCCCGTCGGGGCGGATCGCGGGCAATTGGGGGCTGCGGATCGCGATCATCGGGACGCTGCTCTCGCTGTCGATCGCCTGGGCGGTCGGCCCCTGGGTGCTGACGGCGACCACGCTCGGGCTGATCTGCGCCTGGATCTACAGCGCGCCGCCGCTGCGATTGAAGACCAGCGGATGGACCGGACCGGCGGTGGTCGCGCTGAGCTATGAAGGGCTGACCTGGTTCACCGGTGCCGCGGTGATGGCGGGCGCGCTCCCGCGCGGCGAGATTCTGCTGGTGCTCATGCTCTACAGCCTGGGCGCGCACGGCATCATGACGCTCAACGATTTCAAGGCCGTGGAGGGCGACACGCAGACCGGGATTTGGTCGCTTCCGGTAACGCTCGGCGTGGTCCCGGCGGCGCGCTTCGCCTGCGCGGTGATGGCGCTGGCGCAGGCGGCGGTGATCGCGCTGTTGTTCCATTGGCAGATGACGATTTCGGCACTCGCGGTCGGTGTCCTGACGCTGGCGCAGCTGGCGCTGATGCCCAGGCTCATCTCCAACCCCGCGACCCGAGCGCCCTGGTATGCGGCGCGCGGGGTGACGCTTTATGTGCTCGGCATGCTCGCGGCGGCGCTGGGTCTTGGGGGGTATCTGGGATGATCGCGGGACGCGGCTTTGGTTGGGTCGCGATTATCCGCCTCGGCGCGGTGCAGGCCTCGATCGGGGCGATCGTCATGCTCGCGACCTCGCTGCTCAACCGGTTGATGGTGGTCGAATATGGCCTCGCCGCGGCGGTCCCCGCGGGTCTGGTCGCCTGGCATTACGCGGTGCAATTGCTGCGCCCGGTCTGGGGGCAGGGCTCGGATATGGGGCGTCGACGGACTCCCTGGATCCTCGGGGGGATGGCGATGCTCGGGCTGGGCGCGCTGGCGGCGGTGAACGCCACGGTGCTGCTCGCAAGCGCACCGATGGGCGGCATGCTGCTGGCGGTGCTCGGCTTCACCATGATCGGCGGCGGGGTCGGCGCGGCGGGGACATCGATGCTGGCGCTGCTGGCATCCGGCGTCGCGCCCGAGCGCCGCGCAGCGGCTGCAG
>JAHJWA010000141.1 GCA_018828205.1 Alphaproteobacteria bacterium | reverse complement strand
CTGGTTCATGCCCGGCGGCTAGGACCGCCCCGGAGCCGCTGCAAGCTTCAACTTGTCGGTGCGATCGCCTCGGTTCGTCGCAGAATTGCGAAGCTGACCAGCCGGTTGCAAACCGTTCAGGAACGGAGCGATATTGCTGAACAAATCGAGCAACGTGGGGTCGCCTCACAGGAAGCAAAGGACTGAAAAATGGCCAAATCATTCACTCTCGCTGGAATGGCGCTCGCCGCCACCGGTCTCGCCCTTTCCGCCCCCGCCGCCGCCGCGCCCGCTGCGCATTCCGCCGCCGCGCCCGCCGGCACCTCGCTGACTTCCAGCTACGCCGCCCCGTCTGTGTTTCATCAACCAACCGCGCAATTCGACCGCGATCGGCGCGGCCGCTACGACCGCCACGACCGCGACGATCGCCGCTACCGCGGCCGGGGATACGATCGCAATTCTCGCTACGACCAGCCGGTGCGTCACAACACCCGCGTCTGGCGCGGCGACGACGGGCGGGCCTATTGCAAGAAGGACGACGGCACGACCGGTCTGCTGATCGGTGCCGGTGTCGGCGCGCTGATCGGCAACGAAGTGGCGGGCCGCGGCGACCGCACGCTGGGTGCGATCCTCGGCGCCGCCGGCGGGGCGCTGCTCGGCCGCGAGATCGACCGCTCCGGCGCGCGCTGCCGCTAAGTCATACTCCAGTTTCGTCCGGGCCCACCCCGGTCGAAACGCGGTTCCACCGGGCCGCGGAAGGCGCCGTATCCCTTAATTGCGGGGGGTGCGGCGTCTTCATCATTGCCGGTGATCCGTCCCGCAATGGCGCAAGGCGTGCCGGGCATCTGGTCAAGCCTGCCGGCGCTGGAGTAAGGATTGCTCCGAAATATCAGCCGGAGTTCTCCCGATGCGCTACCCCCTTGCCACACTCGCCCTGCCGCTCGCCCTGCTGGCCGCCTGCAGCGACGAACCCGAGGAAGCCGAAGGGACCGGCGATCTCGATCCGGCAAGCGAGCAGGCGCTCAACGACGATCTGATGACCGATCCCGACCTCGCCGGAAGCAGCGAGGGCAATGCCGCGCTCTCCGGCTCGGGCGATCGTTCGCTCCCCAACATCAACCGCACGCCCGAGGCGATCGCGGCGGCGCGGAGCCGCGCTGCGGAACTCGTCGGCGGGGCCGATGCGCTGCGCGCGGTGCCCGCGCCGCGCGATCTCGGCGCAGCGCAGCCGGTAACCCCCGCGATGCAGAAAGCCGCGCAGGCGGCGGTCGCGCCGGGCGGGACCAATTGCGAATCGCGGATCGAATACACCACCGCCTGGGCCGCCAAGCTTCCCGGCACATTCCCGGTCTATCCCCGCGGCAACACGCAGGAGGCGGCTGGGACGGACGAGGGCGGCTGCGCACTGCGCGTCGTATCCTTCCTGACGCCCGTGCCGCTCAACGATGTGCTGGCCTTCTACCACACCCGCGCGCTCGCCAACGGCTATTCGGCCGAGCATGTGAAGGCTGGCGGCGACAACATCCTCAGCGGCATCAGCGGCGAGAACGCCTTCGTGATCTACGGCCGCCGGCTGCCCTCGGGCGTGACCGAGATCGATCTCGTCACCAGCACCCCCTAGGCAGGCGGGCGGGTCGGGCTCAGTCCTTGAGCCCGACACCAAGGCTGGCGCGCGGTTGCTGCATCTCGGTGCTCGTGACCGGGTAGGCGCAGTAATCCGCGGCATAGAAGGCCGCCGGACGATGGTTGCCCGACAGGCCCACCCCGCCGAAGGGCGCAGCCGAAGAGGCGCCATTGGTCGGCCGGTTCCAATTGATGATCCCGGCGCGGATCTCGTTCCAGAACATTTCGAAATCCTGCGGACTCCCGCCGATCAGCGAGGCCGACAGGCCGTAGCGCGTCAGATTGGCTTCGGTGATCGCTTCGTTGAGATCGGGAACGCGGACCACCTGCAGCAAGGGGCCGAACAGTTCGATATCGGGCTTCTCATGCATCTCGGTGACGTCGAGAATCCCGGGGGTGAGAAACGGCTTGTCCTCCTCGGGGCGTTTCATGTGCAGGATCGGCTTCGCGCCGCGGCTCATCAAAGCGACAAAACTCTCGGTAAGCAGATCGGCGGTCTCGTTGTCGATCACCGGGCCCATGAAGGGCTGCGGATCGGCGAAGGGTTCGCCCACGATCAGCCGCTCGGCCAGCGCCTTCACGCGCGGGATGATCTCGTCATACATCGAATCGGTGACGATCAACCGCCGCGCGGCGGTGCAGCGCTGCCCGGCGGTGGTGAAGGCCGACTGGATGATGGTGACCGCGGCATCGTCGACCTTGGGGGTGTCGGTGACGACGATGGCGTTGTTGCCACCCATCTCGAGCGCCACGATCTTGCCCGGCTCGGTGGCGAGCTTGCGGTTGATCGCGACACCCGCGCGCGCCGATCCGGTGAACAGCACCCCGTCGACCAGCCAGTGCGCGACCAGCGCCTTGCCCTCCTCGGGTCCGCCGATCAGCAGTTGCACCACCTCTTCGGGAATACCGGCGGCGTGGAAGCATTTGACGAGAAATTCGCCCACGGCGGGGGTTTTTTCGCTCGGCTTGAAAATCACGCAATTGCCCGCGATCAGTGCGGGGACGATATGGCCATTGGGGAGATGCGCGGGGAAATTGTATGGGCCCAGTACCGCCATCACGCCGTGCGGCTTGTGGCGCACCGCAGCGGTACCCTGAAGCGCGCTGTTGAGCTTCTTCTGCCCGGTCCGCTCGGCATAGGCGGTGATCGAAATCTCTACCTTGCCAATAACCGCCTCGACCTCGGTGCGCGCTTCCCACAGCGGCTTGCCGGTTTCGCGCGCGATCAGTTCGGCAAAAGGCTCGGTCTGTCTGCGCACTTCATTGGCGAAGCGGCGCACCAGCTCGATCCTCTGACCGAGCGACTGATGCGCCCAGTCGCGCAGCGCCGCGCGCGCCCGTTCGACGCAGATATCGACATCGCCGATATCGCCGCGCCACAATTCTTCGCCCGTCGCGGGCTGGTGGGAAATGATCTGCCTGTCGGACACTGTGTTCGAAGCCTCGTTCATGTCGTTTTTCCGAAATTCCTCGCGCTACAACGCCAACGCATCAGAACCGTCTATGGGGGATGGCTTGCCAAGGTAAAGAGACACGGCTGGCAATCCACCGAGCATCAGCCCGCGGAATGCCCCGCGGGGGTCGGCGGCGCGCCGTGAGCCTCGCCCATCCGCCGGATCGCGGCGATCTTGTTCTCGAGCGGCTGCCAGTCGTCCCTTTGCTCGATCGCTGACCAGAGCGCCTCGACCTCGTCGATGAGCATGCTCTGGGGCGCGGGATCGCTCCAATAGGGATGCCCGTCGGGGTCGCTCGTCTCGTAGGATGCCAGGGCATCGGCGAGCGCGCCCTCTGCCGCGCTCCCGCCGCGATGGCGGTGAAAGAAGACGTCGGGCGCCTCGCCGCTCGCGACGAGCGCTTTCTCGCAGGCGGCGACCAGCGCGGTGTCTTCCTCGACGCCCCGGCTCTCGATG
>JAHJWA010000140.1 GCA_018828205.1 Alphaproteobacteria bacterium | reverse complement strand
GTGGTCCACCGCGATCACATGGTGCGGGCATGACGATTGCGGTCACCGGCGCGACCGGTTTCGTCGGCCAGGCGCTGCTCGATGCCTCGGTACGGGCGCGGGTGCCGCTGCGTGCGCTGACCCGGCGCCCGCAGGACAAGCGTGACGGCGTCGAATGGGTCGCAGGCGGGCTTTCCGACCGTGATGCGCTCAACGAACTGGTCGCGGGCGTGAGTGCGCTGATCCATGTCGCGGGCCTCACCAACACCCCCGATCCGCGGCAGTTCGAACAGGCCAATGTCGCGGGCACCCTCGCGCTGCTCGATGCGGCGCGCGAGGCGGGGGCGGGGCGGTTCGTCTTCGTCTCCTCGCTCTCGGCGCGCGAGCCGGCGCTGTCGGCCTACGGCGCCTCGAAGGCGCGCGCGGAGGAGCATGTGACCGCCAGCGGGCTCGACTGGACCGTGGTCCGCCCGCCAGCGGTCTATGGCCCGCGCGACCGCGACATGTTCGAGCTGTTCCGCTCGGCCAGGCTCGGCGTGGTACCGCTGCCTCCGCGCGGCCGCACCTCGCTGATCCATGTCGACGATTTGGCCGAATGCCTGCTGGCGCTGGTGCCGGGGGGCGAGGGTGTGAGGAGCGCCTGTTTCGAGCCCGACGACGGCCGCGGCGGGGGCTATGGGCACGACGAAATGGCGCGGATGATCGGCGCGGCGGTCGGCCGCCGCGTCTGGACGCCGCATCTGCCAAAGCCGCTGCTCAAAATCGCGGCGCGCGGCGACCGCCTGCTGCGCGGCGATGCCGCGAAACTCACGGCGGACCGGGTCGGCTACATGACGCATCCCGACTGGGTCTCCCGGCTGACCCACGCGGTCCCGCCCGAGCTCTGGCGACCGCGTATCGCGGGGGCCGAGGGTCTTGCAAGCACCGCACAATGGTACCGCGACGCCGGCTGGCTCTAGGCGCTATTGGGCCAGCGGAACGCTGCACCGATCATAGGCACAATCCGGCGCAGGCGGAGCGGGTTCGGCAGGCTGTGCAGCCGCCAGCAACAGGGCGATGACCATGACGCGAGGCTAGCGCCGCACTGCCTGAACTCAAGCCAAAGCGATCAGAGGAAGGGTTCTTCGCCCGGCTTGTGGATACCGCATTCAGTCTTGTCCCAGCCGGCCCAGCGGCCCGCGCGCGGATCGTCCCCTTCGGCGACCGGGCGGGTGCAGGGCGAGCAGCCGATCGAGGGATAGCCGCGTTCCACCAGCGGGTGGCGCGGCAGATCGTGTTCTTCGAACCAGGCGGCGATCCGCTGGGCATCCCAGTCGATCAGCGGGTTGATCTTGAGCCGCCCCTGCGGATCGGATGCGTCGATCTCGAAGCGAGGCAATTGCGCGCGGGTCGAGGACTGGAACGCCTTGCGCCCGGTGAAGGTGGCGTCGTAGCCCGCCAACGCCTTGGCCAGGGGGCGCACCTTGCGGATCTCGCAGCAGCCATCGGGGTCGAAAGACCAGCGCAGCCCGTTCGCGTCCTTCGTCTCCAGTTCGTCGAGCTCGGGATAGAGATTGACCAGATTGGTCAGCCCGAGCCGTTCGACCAGCGCGTCGCGATAGGCGAGCGTCTCGGGAAAATGCTTGCCGGTCTCGAGGAACAGCACCGGAATGCCCGGATCGATCTGCGACAGCAGGTGCAGCAGAACCGCGCTTTCCGCGCCGAAGCTGGAGACGGTCGCCAGATCGCCCACCAGATCATCCGCCATCACCGCGCGCAGCATCTCCTGCGTGTCGCTGCCGCGGAACATGCGGTTGAGACGGATCGCGTCGTGCTCCGAAAAGCGCGGCCGCGTGTCGAGCCGGTCGATGGCGCGCAGTTCGTTCATGCGTGCCGCTTGGTCCAGATCGGGGTGCGGTCGTCGGCGGCGGACTGGTAGACATCGGGCCAGCGCGCCAGCGCCGCCTCGACGTCGCCCGCATCGAGCGGCGCATCGGGATCGAAGGAATCGAAGCCGCAGCGGCGCATATAGGCGAGCTGGTCGACCAGCACATCGCCCACCGCGCGCAATTCGCCCTCGTAGCCGGCCTCGCGCAGGATCCGGGCGGAGGAATAGCCGCGCCCGTCGCCAAAGGCGGGGAAGTTCACCTCGACCAGCTTCACCCGGTCCAGATGCGGGATCAGCTCGCGCGCCTCGTCGCCGGGTTCGATCCGGACTGCGAGCGCATCGTCCTGCTCGACGAAGGCATCGACGGTCACCGCCGCATGATCGGCGATCGCGTCGTGGCGGTAGCGCAGCAGACCGCTGTTGTGACCCTGCCCATCGCCTTGAAGGCCCTCAGTGGTGGTTGCCGGATCAGTCATAGAGCGCCTCCTTGAACGGGGTCATGCCGATGCGGCGATAGGTGTCGAGAAAGCGCTCGCCCTCGGTGCGTTCGCGCAAGTAGACATCGGCGGCGGTCTCGACCGCATCGACGATCCCGTCCTCCGAGAAACCGGGGCCGGTGATCTTGGCAAGCGCGGTGTCTTCCGCCTCGCTCCCGCCGAGCGAGAGCTGGTAGTTCTCGACGCCTTTGCGATCGACCCCGAGGATGCCGATATGGCCCGCGTGGTGATGGCCGCAGGCGTTGATGCAGCCCGAGATCTTGAGCTTGAGTTCGCCCAGGGCCTCGCCCTTGCCGCTGGCCTCGAAGCGTTCGGAGATCTTCTGCGCCACCGGGATCGAGCGGGCGTTGGCGAGGCTGCAATAGTCGAGCCCCGGACAGGCGATGATATCGCCGATCTGGTCGAGATTGGGGGTCGAGAGCCCGGCGCCGTCGAGCGCGCGCCAGACCGCGGGCAGATCGGATTTGTGGACATGCGGCAGGACGATGTTCTGCGTGTGCATCACCCGCAATTCGTCGAAGCCGTAGCGTTCGGCAAGATCGGCCATCAGCCGCATCTGCTCGGCGGTGGCATCGCCCGGAATCCCGCCGACCGGCTTGAGGCTGATTACCGCGGAGACGTAGCCGGGTGCCTTGTGCGGGTTGGTGTTGCGCTGCACCCAGCGCCGGAACGCCGGCTCGGAGGCGGTTTCGGCGGGCTCGCCGGAGGCCGAAGCCTCCTCGGCCGCGCGGAATTCGGGATCGGCGAAGAAGGTGCGAATGCGCTCGAGCTCGGCGAAGGGCGGTTCGACGCCCTGGTCGAGCAGATGCGCGTATTCGGCTTCGACCTGGCGGGTGTATTCCTCCGCGCCCAGCTCGTGGACGAGGATCTTGATGCGCGCCTTGTACTTGTTGTCGCGCCGGCCGTGGCGGTTGTACACGCGCAGGCAGGCCTCGGCATAGGTGATCAGCCGGTCGAGCGGCACGAATTCGTTGATGCAGGGCGCGATCATCGGGGTCCGGCCCATGCCGCCGCCGACGTAGAAGGACGCGCCCAGCTCGGCCCCCCCATCTTCATTGGCGCGCTCGACGATACGGATGCCGATATCGTGCAGCTTCATCGCCGCGCGGTCGGTCTTCGACGCGATCACCGCGATCTTGAACTTGCGCGGCAGATAGGCGAATTCCGGGTGGAAGCTCGACCATTGCCGCAGCAGCTCGGCGTAGGGGCGGGGATCCACCACTTCGTCGGCGGCGGCGCCGGCGAAATGGTCCGAGCTGATGTTGCGGATGCAATTGCCGCTGGTCTGGATGGCATGCATCTCGACGCTGGCGAGGTCCGCGAGGATATCGCCCGCATCCTCCAGCTTGATCCAATTGTACTGGATGTTCTGGCGGGTGGTGAAATGGCCATAGCCGCGGTCGTATTTCTCCGCGATGTCGGCGAGCGCGCGCATCTGGTCGCCGCTGAGCGTGCCATAGGGCACTGCGACGCGCAGCATATAGGCGTGGAGCTGGAGATAGAGCCCGTTCATCAGCCGCAGCGGCTTGAACTGGTCCTCGGTGAGCTTTCCTTCGAGGCGGCGGCGGCACTGGTCGCGGAATTCCTCGACCCGGGCGTCGACCATCGCCTGGTCGTATGTGTCGTAGCGGTACATCAGATCACCCACTTGCCGATATCGGGATCGGCGGGTTTGAGGGTCAGGTCGGGGCGCACGGTGGGACCGAGCGCACGCACCCGGTCCTTGATATGCGCGGGGCGGGGGCTGCCGCCTTCGAGTTCGGCATCGATCACGTAGGGGACATTGACCCGGCGCGCCGATTCCTCGCGGCGGGCGATCTCGTCTTCCTTGCCGGTGACGTCGATGGCATCCTCGACATGGAGCGACCAGTCGCTCCCGGTCCACCAGGTGACCGCCCCGGTCTTGAGATCATTGCCGGTGAGAATTCTCATTGTGCGGTTTCCTGTGCAAGCTGGGCCAGCGTGGCATCCTCGCGCGCGGTCACGTCGCCGATCACGATCAGCGCGGGGCTGACCACGCGCTCGCGCTCGACCAGCTCGGGCAGCGCGGCAAGCGGGCCGCGCAGCACGCGCATGGCGGAGCGGGTGGCGTTTTCGATCACGGCGATCGGCATGTCGGGGGCGAGGCCGTCGGCCATCAGCTTCTCGGCGATCTGCGGCGCGGTCTTGACGCCCATGTAGATGACCAGCGTGCGGCCCTTGCCCGCGAGTCCGGCCCAGTCCTGCTCGGCGAGACCCTTGCACTGGCCGGCGACGAAGCTGACCGCGCTCGAGGCGTCGCGGTGGGTGAGCGCGATCTGCGCGGCGGCGGCGGCGCCATTGGCGGCGCTGATCCCGGGGACGATCTCGACCGCGACACCGGCGGCGCGTGCAGCCTCGGCTTCCTCGCCGCCGCGCCCGAACACCAGCGGATCGCCGCCCTTCAGCCGCACCACCAGGCGCCCGGCGCGCGCCTCGCGCACCAGCAGGGCGTTGATATCGTCCTGCGCCATGCTGTGATGCGCGCGGCGCTTGGCCACGGAAATGAGTTCGGCATTCGGGTTGGCAAAATCGAGGATGTCCTGGGAGACCAGACCGTCGTGGACGATGACATCGGCGCGCGCGATCAGCCGCGCGGCGCGGAGCGTCAGCAGGTCGGGGTCGCCGGGTCCGGCGCCCACGAGATGGATGATGCCTGTGTTTCGCATGGGAGGAAAATGCCTCCGCGATCGGCCAGGCGCCAATCAGAATGCTTGCGTGGCGGCACAGCTGTGCTTTTGAAATCTGGGCTAGCCGGGCGCGAAGCTAGCCTTTGCCGCCCCCATTGATCGCCTGTCGCTGCGCCAACGCCTCGATCAGCCGTTCGAACTGCTCGCTGTCGCGCAGATTGATGTCGCGCTGCGGGAAGGGGATCTCGATGCCGTGTTCCTTGAACAGCCACCACAGCCGCTTGAGCACCGCGGAGCGGACGTTGCCGACGCCTTCCTCGGGGTCCTGGATCCAGGTGTGAATCACGAAATTGACCGAGCTATCGCCATATTCGCTCATCCACACGGTGGGTGGCGGGGTCTTGAGCACGCGCGGCGCATCCTTCGCCGCCTCGAGCATCAGCTCTTCGGCCTTCTTCATGTCGGCGCCGTAGCTGACCCCGACCGGGATCTGCATCCGCACGTTCTTGGAGGAATAGGACCAGTTCTCGACCTGATTGATCATCAGGTTCTCGTTGGGGATCAGATATTCGCGCTGGTCGCGGGTGGTGACCGAGACCGCGCGGACCCCGATCTTGCGGATCTGTCCGAAGGTCTCCTTGCCGGTGGTGTCGGCGACCGCGATCACGTCGCCCGGCTTGATCGACTTGTCCATCAAGAGGATGATGCCGGCGATCAGATTGCCGAAGGTCTTCTGCAGCCCGAAACCGATCGCGAGGCCGAAGGCGCCCGAGAACACCGCCAGCGCGGTGAGATCGATCCCCAGCAGATCGATGCCGATGAAGAAGGCCATTCCCCAGACGACGATCGTGAGGATCTTGCGCCCGAGCAGCTGCTGGGTATCGTCGAAGCCGGTGAAACGCCGCAGCAGCCAGTTCAGCGACCGGGTCGTCAGCCAGGCGAGAGTGAGAACGAGCGCGACGATCGCCAGAACCACCAGCACATCCCAGATCGAGAGGCGGAAATCGCCGACGCTGACTGCCAGCGCATCGAGCGTGTTGAGGAAATCGCCCGCCACCTCGCTCTGCGCCGAGACGCGTTCGCGGATGTCTTCGGAAGCCGCGACGCTGTCCGCGGCGGGAGCGGGTTCGGCGAGGCTCCAGGCCTGCTCGACCGGCGCTTCGTCGACCGGCGCAACCGCATCGGCCGCGTCGGGGGTTTCCGCAGGCGAGGGTGTCGTCGGAACGGTCATCGGTTGTCCATGGCGGCAAACGCCTGTTCGAGATCGGCGATGAGGTCCACAGGGTCCTCCAGCCCGATCGACAGCCGGATGGCGTATCGGTCGCTGTCCTGCCAGCCCGGCCGCGGCCAGTCCATCGCCGCGCGGACGGGTTCCACATCGAAGGGCAGCGCGAGGCTCTCGAACCCGCCCCAGCTGTAGCCGATGCCGAACAATTCGAGCGCGTCGACGAGGCGGCAGCGCGCCGCATCGTCGCGGCCCGCAAGCACGAAGCTGAAGAGACCGCAGCCGCCGGTGAAGTCGCGCTGCCACAGCGAATGACCGGGATCGCCGGGAAGCATCGGGCACAGCACATGCGCGACTTCGGGCCGCGCCGCCAGCCAACCGGCGAGCGCGAGCGCGGTGCCGGTCGTGCGATCGAGCCGCAGCTGCATCGTGCGCAGGCCCCGCAGCGCCAGCGCGGCATCGTCGGGCGAGACCACATGGCCGAGATCCTGCGCTGTCCGGCGCAGCGCGCGATACCAGCGCTCGCCCGCGCTCGCGGAGCCCATCATCAGATCCGAATGCCCGCCCACATGCTTGGTCAGCGCCTGCACCGCAATATCGCAGCCGTGCTGCAGCGCCGGGAAGCCCAGCGCGGTGGCCCAGGTGTTGTCGATCAGGCTCACCGCTCCGCGCTCGCGCGCCTCGGCGGCGAGAGCCGGGATATCGCAGACCTCCATCGTCAGGCTGCCGGGGTTCTCCAGCCACACGGCCTTGGTGCGGTCGCAGAATGCCGCGCGATAGGCGCGGTGATCGAGCGGGTCGAAGAACCGCGCCTCGACCCCCAACCGCTTGAGCAGGCCCTTGGCCATCGACCGGCTGGGGTCGTAGGAATTGTCGGCGACCAGCAGGACATCGCCCGGCTTGACCACCGCCAGCAGCGCGCCCGCGATCGCCGCGACGCCGCTGGGGTAAAGCACGGTGCCGTGCGCGCCCGGCTCGAGTCCGGTCAGCGCCTCGGCGAGCGCCCATTGCGTCGGCGAACCGCGCCGGCCGTAGAAGAAATTGCCATCGGTATTGCTCTTCACCCCGGCGCGCAGCGCGGCGCAATCGGCGTAGAGATGCGTGCTGGCGCGATAGACCGGCGGGTTGACGACGCGCGGATCGGGGCTGCGCCCTCCGGTGACTAGCCTCGTCGCTGGAGTCGGTTCGTTGCTCTCGTGCTTGCTCATGCTGCGCGCGGCGCTCCGGTTTCCTTGGGAGTGGCGGGATCGGCGCCCCATTCGGACCAGCTGCCGTCGTAGAGCGCGGCATCCTCGACCCCGGCCAGGTGCAGCGCGAACAGCAGCACCGAGGCGGTCATCCCGCTGCCGCAGCTGGCGGTGATCGGGCGGTCGAGATCGAGCCCGGCTGCGCGGAAGGCGCCGCGCAATTCCTCCGGTGCCTTGTAGGTGCCGTCGGGGGCGAAGAGATCGCGGAAGAACAGGTTGCGCGCGCCCGGAATATGGCCGCCCTCGAGCCCGTGGACGGTATCGGCGCTGGTGCCGAGAAAGCGCGCTGCGTCGCGGGCATCGACCACCTGTTCGGCGCGGCTGTCGAGATTGGCGAGCATGTCGGATTTGGTGCGGACCCGCCGTGCGGGTTCGGGGGCGGTGAAATCCGAGGGCGGAGGTTCGACGGTTCCGCTTTCGGTCACGCGGCCCTCGGCTCGCCACTTGGCCAAGCCGCCATCGAGGACGGCCACATCGGTCAGTCCGAACAGGCGGAAGATGAACCAGGCGCGTGCCGCGCTGGCGATCGCGCTGTCGTCGTAGAGCACGATCCGGCTCGTCGGGGTGATCCCCAGCGCGGCGGCGCGTTTCGCGAACTGGGCGCGTGTGGGCAGCGTGTTGCCGACCGGGGCGTGCGGATCGTGCAGGCTCGGCAGGTCGAGAAAACGCGCGCAGGGGATATGCGAGGCGATGAAGTCGGCGTGGGGGTCGCGGGTCACATCGGGCAGGTGCTTGGTCGCATCGAGCACGACCAGATCGGGTGCCCCGAGCTGCGCCGCCAGCCATTGCGTCGAAACGAGTGAGTCCATGGCCCCCGACTAGCGACCCGGTCCCGCCTAGTCGAGCGCGCTAGTCCAGCACCCTCTGGGCGAGCGGTTCGTAGCCGCGAGGCCCCTCGTCGAGCCGGAACGGCTGGAGCCGGCTGCTGCTTCCCGTGCCCTGCTGCCCGATCGCCAGCGTCTGCGCCTGGGGATCGATCCCGTCGGCAGTGGTGCGCAGCCGCAGCAGCGGCACCATCAACGGGGTGTTGCCCTGCCGCAGGATACCCACCTGGCTGAGCTGCAGCTGGAGCCGCCCCTCGAAGCGAGCCGACTGGCCGGGCGCGAGCCGGGGCATGGTGTGGCGCGGCTCGAGTGCGGTCGTGGGTATGGCGACCTGTTCCTCGACCGGGCGGTCGCCGCTGGCCGAGCCCAGATCCGCCTCGATCACCACATTGGTCAGCGCCTCGGTCCCGCGGTTGAGCACGGTCAGGCGATAGGTCAGCGTCGCCGCCATCACGCTGCGGCTGAGCCGGATCGCTTCGGGGCGCAAGGTGAGCGCGGCGCGCGGCGCGGCAGGGGCCGCTGCGCTATCCTTGCGCACCACCGGCGGCTCGATCCGCAGCGGCGCGGGCGAGCGGCGGCGCCACCAGATCGCGGCGGCCGCCAGGGCTGCAAGCGCGGCCAGACCCAGGAGCCACCACCATGCAGGGGTG
>JAHJWA010000014.1 GCA_018828205.1 Alphaproteobacteria bacterium | reverse complement strand
TTCGTGCCGATGGCGATCGCGACCGGCACCGGCTCCGAAGTGCAACGTCCGCTGGCCACCGTCGTCATCGGAGGGCTGATCACCGCAACCATTCTGACCCTGTTCGTCCTGCCTGCGATTGCGCGGCTCGTGCTGCATCGTTCCGACGATGAGCGCAGCTGGCGCGAGAAATGGTGGGATCGCCTGCGCCGCAATGTGACGCGGGAGGAACGGGACGAATTGCGGGAGGTTACATAAAGGAAAGGGTTCTCAAAGAACCTGACGGAAGAGGCTATTGTGCTGGAGATCGAAGAAGAGAATGGGCTGATCCGGGTTAAAGCCGGGGGAACTCTCGAAAGCTCGGACTACGACCGCTTCGTACCCCTGTTCGAGCGCATTGCCGCGCTCGAGCAGGGCACGGTGCCGATGGTCATCGAGCTCGCGCCGGATTTCTCGGGCTGGGATCTTGGCGGAATCTGGCGCGACCTCCGCTTCGACGTGAAGCACAAGGACCAGTTCGGCCGTATCGCCGTTCTCGGCACAAGAGTCTGGCACGAATGGGCCGCCAAACTGTCCGACGTTCTCTTCCCGCCGGCCCAGATGCGCTTTTTCGATCCGGATGCCGGAGGGCGCGCCGAACGCTGGGCGCGGACCGGTGCCGAAGGCGAAGGGAACGCCGAATGAGCGAAACCGACCTTGATCTCGCCTCCGCCGACAAGCGCCGTACTCTGTGGATCGTGCTTTGGCTCAACGTTGCCATTGCAGTCGGCTTCTTCATCACCGGCGCGATAGGGGATTCCAACGCCCTGATTGCGAACGGCCTGGATAATACGTCCGACGCGGTCGTCTATGGGCTGACCTTATTCGCCCTCACCCGCTCGCGGGTGTGGAAGCGCGGGGCGGCGCGCGTTTCCGGTTTCATGCTCCTGATCTTTGCGGTCGGCGTCGTCCTGGATGCCATACGCCGTTTCCTCGAAGGATCGGAGCCTGCCGGCATCATGATGATGGCGATGGCTGCCGTCGCGGCGGTCGTTAACCTTCTCTCGCTCTACCTGCTCAAGAAACTGCAGAACCAAGATGTGAACCTGCGCGCGGCCACTACTTTCAGTTTCAACGATTTCGTGGCCAACGGCGGTATTATCATTGCTGGGATCATCGTGCTCTTCACCGGTGCCAACTGGCCCGACCTCGTCGTCGGCATCGCGGTTGCCTGCATCGCGCTGTATGGCGGCATCGAGATCCTCCGCGATGCGCACATGGACATCCACGAGGAGAAGGGGACCGAACACCGGGGGATCGGGAAGAAATGACAGCGGTCTGGGCAGCGGTTCTTCTCGCCGCCGTCTGGGCAGCGCACTGGGGGGCGGAGCGGCTATCTGAGCCGCTCAAGAAGCTTCGCAAGCAATGGGGCTTTTCGGTTGCCGCAGGTGGCTCCTTTCTGGGCATCGCGGCAGCCTCGCCAGAAATTGGCATCAACGTCACGAGCGCGGCGCGCGGCGTCTCCGATATTGGACTGGGCGCCATGCTCGGCTCCAACGTCCTCGCCATCCCGCTGATGGTGGCGACAGCTTATGTCGCAACCCGCAAGTCGGGTCTGAAGGAATCGGGTAACAAAGACCACCAAGAGCACCGGCGAAAGCACTACGTCGCGGTCGACAAAGGTGCCGTCACCGTTCAGGCGCTACCCTACCTGGCGATCCTCGCGGTCTTCGCGCTGCTGACGCTGCCCGCCCCGTGGCGAGGCCTGCAACCGATCGACGGCTGGCTCCTGCTGCTCGCCTACCTGGCGTACCTCGTCCAGGCTCTGGTGCGCGGCCGCAAGCAAGGAGAGAATGTCGACTGGAGCCGCAAGGAACGGTGGATGGCGATCGCAGGCGTCAGCGCTCTCGCAGTCGGTGCCTATTTCACCGTTTTCTCCAGTGAGAAGATCATCAGCGCTCTCGGTATTCCCAACGTAGTCGGCGGTTTGTTCATCACCGCCACTGTCGCAGCTTTGCCGGAGGTCTTCGCAACGTGGAGCGTCGCCCGCTCCGGCCAGGTCACCTCGGCCAGCACCAGCGTGATCGGCGATCATGCGGTGACGATGACGCTCGCCTTCATACCGCTCACGATCATCGGTACGCCGATAGAGGACTTTCGCCTCTTCTGGGTCAGCCTGGCGTTCGTGGCGCTGATGCCTGTCCTCTACGCGATGTTCATCCACTTTTCGGGCGAGCAGGCGAGGGGGTTTCATCGCTGGACAATTTTCGGCTTCGCAGCCGCCTACGCGGCGTTCGTCGCGGTCGTCGTCTTTTGGGTGCAACCGTTCCAAGGCTCGGGAGGCGGGGCATGAGCAGTGAACATCGGCAGGCAGGTGCCAGCTACTCCGGCCCGACTCATCGCAGTGGAGCGCCGGGTAATCGGCAGCCTGACTTCGCCGCGGCAGCGGGAGATGGCGCGGCCAGGGTGTTCGCACTCAATGGTTTTGCCTGTCTGCACCGGGCTGGCTCGGAAAAGATCGTCACGTGACGATCATCGACACCGTTTTTGCGACACAAAGCCGGTCGCATGCCCTGCTCCTGTCGACGCTCGCCAGCGTCGGCTTGATCGTCGGGGCAGTATGGGCAGAGCGCGCCGCAACGGAATTGCGCCGATCTGACCTGCTCATGCCCGGCGTCTCGGGTGTTCTCTTTGCGCTCGTTGCCGTCAAGATTATGCCATTTGCCGAGCTAACCGTCGGTCGGTGGCCCATCCCCTTCCTGTATCTGGCTGGCGCGGCAGCTTCTGTTATCCTGTGCACGGCAGCTCGGCATCTTGCGCTTCGTCGCGCGAAGACGCCGAACAGAAGCGCTGATCAAAGCGGCCGCCAGTCTGCTTTCGCCGAACGCTCCGTCTTCGTGATCGTCGACCTGCTCGGGTACGGCATGGCTATCGGCGTAGCAGCCGCCGCGTCGGCCACCTTGGGCATAGCTTTGGCGACTGGCCTTGCTGCAGCAAATGTTCTTGTTTCCCGCCAGCTCACCGCCGGATTTCTGTCGGCGAAGATGAGGCGGATGGACCGCGTTGTATTGCAGGTTGGTCTCGCTCTGGCGCTCAATGTCTTCGCACTCCTGGGGTTCTGGACAGTGCACAGCTTCGACAGCGAAGGCCTACCGGGGCTTGTTGTGTTCTTTGGAGGATTTCTCCTTGCTGCGGCGGCAAGGACCCTGCTCTCTCACGGGCAAGGGATTGCCGCGGGAAAGCAGGTAGGATCCGCTCTCGCCTTCCTATGTGGTTTTGTCGCCTTCGCTCTGTTCGCCGTTGGACTTGGCGAGATTCTGGACGCTGCTGGTATCTCGAGCGCGGGCTTCGAGCATCCAGTGGAGCAAGCGACTGCCCAATCAAATATTCTTCAAGCCAGGGAATAGGAAAGCATCATGGGTCACTCCCACGATCACGGCGGCCATAGTCATGGCGAAGAGAACCTGAGCGATCGCCAATTGATTTTCGCCGTGGCGATCAACGTTCTGCTGACGGTGGCGCAGATAATCGGCGGGATCGTGTCCGGTTCACTCGCGCTGATCGCGGACGCCTTGCACAATTTCAGCGATGCGGCTTCGCTCGGCCTCGCGTGGTTTGCGCGCCGGATCGGGCGGCGGCCCGCGGACAAACTCATGACGTTCGGCTATGCCCAAGGGGAAGTCGTCACCGCGCTCATCAACCTGACCACGCTGCTCATCATCGGCTTTTACCTGCTCGTCGAGGCCATCAACCGCTTCGCCGATCCGCAGCCTGTAGAAGGCTGGACCGTCATCGGCGTGGCGGGAATTGCCCTGGTGATCGATCTCGTCACCGCCTTCATCACCCATCGCGGCGCACGCGACAGCATCAACATGAAGGCGGCATTCCTTCACAATGTTTCTGACGCGATGGCCTCCGTCGGAGTGATTGCGGCAGGCGTCCTTATTCTCCTGTACGATTTCTACCTCGCGGACCTGATCATCACAGTGGTCATTGCCGGCTATGTCATCTGGCAGGGTCTGTCGCTGATGCCGAGAACGGTTCGCCTGCTGATGGGAGCGGTGCCCGATGAGGTCGAGTTCGATCAGATCGTTCGGGCGCTGCAGGAGCACGAAGGAGTCGCGGGCGTGCATCATGTGCATGTCTGGAACCTGGGAGAGCACCATCGCGCCCTTGAGGCACATCTCACTCCCTTCACGGCCTCGCTTCAGGCGTTCGAAGAGCTCAAACAACCGCTACGGGATCTGCTGCTGGAACGGTTCGGCATCGCCCATGCAACACTCGAGGCGTGCCTCGCGAGCGAATGTGACGATCAGCTGATTCCGAAGCATCCTCTTGCGAACGGCCCCGATCACTGATCCGTCGCGCAAGCAGCACGCCGAGCCCAGAGGTTGCGCTGCAGTCCCATCGCACCGGCGGGCGGGCACGCGCGTATTCTGCTGGCAGTAACAGGTCTGACGCTCCTGGCTTCACCGTGGCCTCTTCTGAGCCCGTGATCCTGGCGCAGCTTTAGGACTGGTTCGCCGTGCCTGACGCCAGCATCCTGGCGGCGATCGGCGAGGTGATCATCTGGATAACGGCGAAGAAGGCCGCCGGGACTGCGATCTCAGCTGGCAGACCTGACGCTGCCACGAACGCCGCAGCAATGCTGAACTCCTTTTTGCTGACGGTGAAGAGGTAGGCGATCACCTCTTCGCGGT
>JAHJWA010000139.1 GCA_018828205.1 Alphaproteobacteria bacterium | reverse complement strand
CAGGCCGACGAAGAGGTCGAAGGCGAGGTAGTGGATCCAGCCCACGGTCACCCCGCCGTCGCTGGCGAAGATCGTGCGGATACCCTCGATGCTGGTGAAATCCACTCCCGGCGCCTGCCCGCCGACCGGGTCGATCCCGCCCGAGACGATGGCGATCAGCAGCGCGGCATAGGCGAGGCACAGCAGCCCGACCCCGAGATAGAGCACCGCCGAAAGCAGCGCGGGCCAGCGCGGCAGCAGGATCAGCCCCGCCCACATCACCATCGCCAGCATATTGGCGGCGCCGAAAATCGCATCCCAGGCCATGTCAGTCCTCTCCGGTTCCGGGCGTCGGCAGGCTGCGCGCCTCGCGGCGCAGCGCGTCGTGTTCGTGGACCAGTCTCGCGCGGGTCGGCTTGCGCGCAAGCGCCAGCGCGGCGCGCGCCACCTCGCCGGCGTCGATCGCGCGGTAGCGGCGGTATCGGCCGTGCAGCGCGAGATTGAGCAAAGGGCTCAGCGCAATGCCGAGCCGTTCGGCGGGTCGGGGGTCGCCGCCGCGTTGCCCCCGCAGCAGGCCGGGGCGCAGGATGTCGAGCCGGTGGAAGCCGATCTTGCCCAGCTCGCGCTCGACCTCGCCCTTGACCTTGAGGTAGAAGCTCCTGGCATAGGGATCCGCGCCGACCGAGCTGACCACCACCATCCGCTCGATGCCCTGCGCATGCGCGGCGCGCGCGGTGGCGAGCACCAGCTCCTCGTCCACGGCGCGGAACGCCGCCTCATCCTCGCCCGCCTGCTTCCAGGTGGTGCCCAGCGCGCAGATCAGCGCCCTGGGGCGCAGCGCCTCGAAGACCTCGCCCCAGTTCCCGGGATCGGCGACGAACAGCTCCATCCGGGCGCCTCTGGGCAGCGGTATCTCGCGCCGCGCCACCGCCGCGAGCCGGATATCCTCGCGGCCGACGCAGGCGTCGATCACCGCGCGCCCGATCAGCCCGGTCGCCCCGACCAGCGCGACGCGGATCGCGTCAGACATTGCGCAGGCCTTCGGGGACCTGGCCGTGGAGCCGCGTGTATTCGTCGATGGCGAAGCGATCGGTCATCCCGGCGATGACATCGGCGATATGGCGCGCGCGCTGCGGCTCCGGCGCGGGCAGCGCAGCCTGCCGGTCGCTCGGCAGGCTGGCGGGATCGTCGCGATAGGCGGCGAAGAGGCTGGCGATCACCGCGCGCGCGCGCTCGGCCGTGACCTGCTGCTCGGGGTGGTAATAGAGCTTTTCGTACATGAAGGCCTTCAGCCGCCGCTCGTGCTGCGCCATCTCGGGCGAAAAACCGGCCAGCGGGCCTCCGGCGCCGCGAACCTCGTCGATCGAGCGCAGGCCCTTCACCCGCGCCTGCGTCTCGGCGACCACATCATTGACCATCGCGCCGATCTGGTCGCGCACCAGTTCGCGCAGCTTGCGGTCGTGCTCGGCATGCGGGAAGCGGCGCTCCACCCCGCGCCAGCGCTCGGCGACGAAATCGAGGGTGAGCAGATCGTCGAGCTCGAGAAAGCCGCTGCGCAAGCCGTCGTCGATATCGTGATTGTCATAGGCGATGTCGTCGGCGACATTGGCGACCTGCGCCTCGAGCGAGGGCCATTGCTCCAGCCCCAGCGGGTAGGCGGCATCGATCTCGGCCAGCGCCCAGTTGGCGGCTGCGACCGGACCGTTGTGCTTGGCCATCCCCTCGAGCGTTTCCCAGCTCAGGTTGAGCCCGTCGTGGCTGCAATAGGGGCTTTCCAGCCGCGCCAGCACGCGGAGGCCATGCGCGTTGTGATCATAGCCGCCGGCCGCGGCCATCGCCTCGGACAGCGCCTTCTCTCCGGCATGGCCGAAGGGCGGGTGGCCGATGTCGTGCGCGAGGCACAGGCCCTCGGTGAGGTCCTCCTCGAGCCCCAGCAGCCGCGCGATCACCCGGCCGATCTGCGCCACCTCGAGGCTGTGGGTCAGCCGCGTGCGATAATAGTCGCTGTCGGGCGAGATGAAGACCTGCGTCTTGGAGCGCAGCCGGCGGAAGGCCATCGAATGGATGATCCGGTCGCGGTCGCGCTGGAAGGCGCTGCGCGGCCCGCGCGTGCCGCTCTCCTGCGGGAATTCGCGGCCGCGGCTGTGCGCGGGATCGGCGGCATAAGGGGCAAGCGTCATCGCCTGAGGCGAGTATGGCAGGCGCGCGCCGGGCTCAACGGGAACAGACTGGCAACCCGGTCGAGGTCTTGTGCACAACAGTGGGGAACGCCGCGCGGCGCCGCGCCTAACCGGTCAGGATCCAGTCCGCCGCGGCGCGGCAATGGGTATCGGTGGTGTCGAACACCGGCAGCACATTGGCATCGGTGTCGACCACCAGGCCAAGCTCGGTGCAGGCCAGCACGATGGCATCGGCGCCGCGCTGTTCCTTGCGGGTGATGATGGTCTTGAGCGCGCGTTCGGCGTCGCGGGTGACCTTGCCCAGCATCAGCTCCTTGTAGATGATCGAATCGACCATCTCGACATCGTCTTCCTCCGGCGCGACCAGATTGACCCCGTGCTTGACGATCCGTTGGCGGAAGAAGCTCTCGGTCATCACCGGGCGGGTGCCGATCAGCACCGCATCCTCGATCTTCGCCTCGGCCAGCGCCTGGCCCACCGTGTCGGCGATATGGATGATCTCGATGTCGATCGCCTCGGCGACCCGGTCGTAGACGCGGTGCATCGAATTGGCGGCGATGACGATCGCGCCCGCGCCCGCCTGCTCGAGCCGGCGCGCGCTGTCGATCAGCGTCTTGGCGGCCTGGTCCCATTCGCTTTCCTCGCGCAGGGCGTAGAGCGGCCCGTATTCGAGGCTCTCGATCAGCAGCGGCGCGCTGTCGCGCGGGCTGCGTGCCTGCTGGATCAGCCGGTTTATCCGTTCGTAATAGGCGCGGGTCGAAACCCAGCTCATGCCCCCTATCAGCCCAAGTTTTCGCAAACTGCCCGCCCTTCCTGAATGTATTTTGGTTACAGGGGGCCTGCGTACCCCACCCCCATGGTACGAGATGTGAACGGCCAGGGTTTCAGCAGGTTCCGGAAAGCCGTGCAGCGCCGCCTGCCGCCACGGTTTGCGCGGTGCCGCCAAGCGGGAGCCGGGCGAGAAATGCACGCAGATCCGCCACGCTGCGCTCGGGCGCCTCCTCCATCGGCAGGTGACCGATCCCGGGGTAATGCACCAGCTCGGCAGCGGGCAGCGCATCCGCGTACCAGCCCGCCGCGGAGAAGGGGATCAGCGCATCCTCCTCGCCCCACATCACCAGCGTCGGCACGGCGACCCGCGCCACATCCGCGCGGGCGTATTCCTCGCGCGGGATGGCGAAGCGATCGAGCGTCGCGGTGCGGTTGCCCGGATAGCGCAGCAGTTCCCAATAGCGATCGACCGCCTCGGGGGTGACCACCGCCTGGTTGGAGACGCTTTGCGACAGGCTCTGCTCGATCATCGCGCGCGGGGTCACCGAGGCGACCAGCGCGTTGATCCCGGGCAGCCGCGCGAGGGTGAAGAGCAGATTGCCGCCGCCGCCCTCGTCGTCGCCGGAGTCTTCGCTACGGTGAGCCATCGGCACGCCGCTGGCATCGACCAGCACCAGCCCGCCGAGCCGTTCGGGATGCGCGATGGCGTATCCCATAGCGACCGCGCCGCCCATCGAATTGCCCCCCAGCACGAAGCGCTCGAGCCCGAGCGCCTCGGCCACCCGCTCGACATCGGCGACAAAGGCCTCGCGGCGGTAGTCGCCATCGGGCGCCGGGCCGGTGAGCCCGTGGCCGCGCTGGTCGTAGCGGATCACGCGGTAGTCGCCGCGCAGATCCTCGGCCCAGGGCTGCCAGGTGTGCAGATCGGCGTTGGAGCCGTGCAGCAGCACGATGACCGGCGCATCGCGCGGTCCCTCGTCGCGCAGATGGACGCTGCGGCCATCGCCGAGCTGGACGAATTGCGAGGGCGGGTCACCGTATTTTGCGCGCATCGCCTCCGGGTCGCTATCGGGAACGCGAAAGATCAGGAACGTGCCGGCGATCGTCACGACCAGCAGCGCAAACCCGCGCCAGACCCATTTCATTGCGGCATCCCCTCGATCCAGCGCGCGACCACGCCGAGCCCCTCGCGGTCCACGCTCGACTTGCCCAGTTCGGGCATGGCGACGCCGGGTTCGGTGCTCTCCATCCGGTGAACCAGGATCGACGCCTGCGGATCGCCGGGGACGATCCCGAACTCGTGCCCGCCCGAGCCGCGCCCCGCCGCGACCGGGCGCTTGAACACGCCGAAGGCCTGGGGGTCGCGCTGCTCCCAGCGCAGGTCGAGACCGCTGTTCGAGGCGGTCGCGCCGGGGCGGTGGCAATGCGCGCAATTGACGTCGAGATAGGCGCGCGCGGCGACCGCTGCTGGCGCCTGCCCCCGAGCCTCCCAGCGCGGCAGGCTGTCGGCACCCTCGGGCACGCTCCCCAGCACCGCCTCGAGCCAGCCCGCATCCAGATTGCGCGCCTTGGGGCCGATCGGCACGACCGCACCCCCCAGCCCGTGGCATTCCTTGCACTGGTTCTTGTTGGGGATGCGGTAGCTGATCGCCTGCCCGTCGGGTGTGGTCACCTGCGTCCGCCCGCCCGCCAGCGCCAGCACCGCCTCGGTCTGCTCGTCGTTCCAGCGATAGGGCAGCGCCACCCAGCCCTCGCTGCGGTGGAGCAGCACGCGGGTCTCGATCAATTGCCGCTGCGCACCCGCGCCGAAGGCGAAGGTCTTGATCAGCGCCGAGCCGACGGGGAACCGCAGCAGCCCTGCGCCATCCGCGGTGGGCCGCTGCCCCGCGGGCACATAGACGAAGCGCAGCTTGTCGGCGCCGTCGGAATAGAGCGGGGTGTTGAGCCGATAGGGCGTGACGCCCGCGGCGGGCAATTGCGCGGGCGCGTCGGCGAAGAAGCCGTATTCGGCGAGCGTGGCGGGCGTTCCCTCGCTCACCGCCGCGTCGTTCACCGCCATGACCGGTTCCGCCGCGCCCAGCCCGGGGCGAACCGCGATGCTGCCCGCGAGCGCCAGTATGGCGGCGCCGAGCAGGATCGCGGCGCGTTTCACTTGAGCCGCGCTTCCAGTTCGGCGCCCGCACCCCAGCCCTCGGTCGAAACCGGCT
>JAHJWA010000138.1 GCA_018828205.1 Alphaproteobacteria bacterium | reverse complement strand
GCTCACCGGCAAGAAGGGAGCGAGCCTCGAGAAGGTGCGCGTCTACGCCAATTCGCACTATGTCACGCCGGGCCCGACGATGAAGCAGGCCGCCGAGGCGATCCGCTTCGAGCTGACCGAGCGGCTCAAGGAACTGCACGCCGAGGGGCACCTGCTGGAAGCGCAGCGGCTCGAGCAGCGGACCAATTTCGATCTCGAGATGATCGCCGCCACCGGCAGTTGCAACGGGATCGAGAACTACAGCCGCTTTCTCACCGGCCGGCTTCCCGGCGAGCCGCCCCCCACGCTGTTCGAATACCTCCCCGAGAACGCGCTGCTGTTCGTCGACGAGAGCCACCAGACGGTGCCGCAGATCGGCGCGATGTCGAAGGGCGATCACCGGCGCAAGATCACGCTGGCCGAATTCGGCTTCCGCCTGCCGAGCTGCATCGACAACCGCCCCTTGCGCTTCAACGAATGGGACGCGATGCGCCCGCAGACCGTCGCGGTCTCGGCCACCCCGGGCAGCTGGGAGATGGAGCAGACCGGCGGCGTCTTTGCCGAACAGGTGATCCGCCCCACCGGGTTGATCGATCCCCCGGTCGAGATCCGCCCGGTCGAGGACCAGGTCCAGGACTGCATCGACCAGTGTCTCAAGACCGCGAAACAGGGCTATCGCACGCTGGTCACCACCTTGACCAAGCGGATGGCCGAGGACCTCACCGAGTTCATGCACGAACAGGGCGTGCGGGTGCGCTACATGCATTCCGACGTCGAGACGCTGGAACGGATCGAGCTGATCCGCGACCTGCGCCTTGGGGTCTACGACGTGCTGATCGGGATCAACCTGCTGCGCGAGGGGCTCGACATTCCCGAATGCGGGCTGGTGGCGATCCTCGATGCCGACAAGGAAGGTTTCCTGCGTTCGGAAACCTCGCTGATCCAGACCATCGGCCGCGCCGCGCGCAACGTGGATGGCCGCGTCATCCTCTACGCCGACCGGATCACCGGCTCGATGGAGCGCGCGATCGCCGAAACCGATCGCCGCCGCGAGAAGCAGCGCGAGTACAACGCCGAACACGGCATCACCCCGACCACGATCAAGCGCGACATCGCCGATATCGTCGCGCACAGCGCGGCGCAGGACGGGGTGACGGTCGACACCGGCGACCCCGCGGTCAACAATCTCGTCGGTCACAATCTGCGCGGCTATATCGAGGATCTCGAGAAGCGGATGCGCAACGCCGCCGCCAATCTGGAGTTCGAGGAGGCCGGACGGCTGCGCGACGAGATCCGCCGGCTCGAGAACGACGAACTCGGCCTGCCCGATGGCGAGAAGAAGGCGCCGCAGGTCGGCCGCTCGAACGAGGGCAAGCCGGGCACCCGCAAGATGCGCTATGGCAAGACCAGCTACAAGAAGATGGGCGGAAAGCCGTAGGGGTTGCAATCGGTTAACGATTCCTGCCGTAACCCGGCATCTCGCGCGGCGCTTCCATCTCAGCCGCTTCGAAAGGAACCCTGCCCGTGCGCATCCCCCTGCTCCTTCTCGCGCCTCTGGCGCTGGCCGCCTGCTCGGACAATTCCGGCGAACCCAGCGATGCCGCGCAATCCATCGCGCAGAATTCGCCCGCTCCGGGCGCGCGCAGCGACAATGAGGTCGCCGGGGTCGCCGATGCCGAAGGCAATCGCTGGTTCTACAAGGCCGACACCCAGACCGCGATCTACGGCTCGTCGATTTCGGATGGCGTGATCTCGATGAGCTGCAATCTCTCGCTCGACGAGGATGCCGCGGTGGTCTTCCAGTGGCTCTCCGCCGCGCAGGAAGGCGCCGAGCAGACCGTCACCATGGCCTCCGGCGAGCGGACGGCGGGTTTCACCGTGACCGGCACCGCCAGCGCGCTCGGGCCCGACGCGATCTGGAACGGCGCGATGCTCCCGGGCGACCCCGCGCTCGCCTTCCTCGCGGCGACCGACGAACCGCTGACCTTCAGCCTCGGCGGCGAGAGCGTGACCGCGCCCGCGGACGAGGCGATCGACCGCGTGGTGACCGCCTGCAGCTGACGGGACTTGCCGAGCGGCGGGGTGATCGCATAGCTGCGCGCATGCGTTCCACCCCCCTGCTGTGTCTCGCCGCCCTCGCGCTCGTCGCGCTGGCTTCCTGCAAGCCGCCCGCCGCCGACGATTATGTCGCGCGGGTCGGGCTGGAGGCGAAGTCGGGCCCGTCCGAACCGCTGCTATCGCCCGACACCGAACAGGCGCAATGGGTCGCCAGCCGCGAGCCGGGGCGGATCATCTACGGCAATCCCGGCGCGCCGCCGCTGCTCGCGCTCGCCTGCGTCGAGGGGCCGGGCGGCGGACGGATCGTCTACGAGCGGATCGTCGATGCCGATCCCGATGCCAAGGCGATCCTCGCGCTGATCGGCAATTCGCATGTCACCCGGCTGTTCGTGGATGCCGAGAAGACCGGGGATGACTGGCGCTGGCGCGGTGCGACCGAGGCCGACGATCCCGCGCTCGAAGTGCTCACCGGACCGCGGCAGGTGGAGGCGACGGTACCCGGAGCGGGCAGCGTCATCCTCAACCCCAGCAGCCTGCCGCGCGAATTGATCAACCGCTGCCGGGCGCCGGCGCGCGGCGAATCCGCGGCGGCGGAGCCTATCGCGGCAGCGACGCCAGCAGATCCGGCGTGAGCACCTGCGGCAATTGCCGTGGCTCGCCCCCGGCCGGATACCACAGATAGAGCGGCACCCCCGCCGCGCCCTGATCGGTAAGGAACCGCGCGATTGCCTCGTCGCGGCGGGTCCAGTCGCCGACCAGCGTGATCACCCCCGCTTCCGCGAAAGCCGCGCGCACCGCCTCGCGCTCGATCGCGGCGCTTTCGTTGACCTTGCAGGTCACGCACCAGTCGGCGGTGAACCAGACGAACACCGGCTGGCCGGTCGCGCGCGCCGCGGCCAGCGCCGCCTCGCTGAAGGGGCGCGGATCGTGGATGCTTTGCCTCGCCTGCGCCGGTTCCGCGTGCTGGCCGGGGAGCAGCACCGCGAAGCCCGCCATCGCGGCCAGCGCCACCAGCACGCCCGCCACGCGAAACCTGCCCGCTCGCCGCGCGAACAGCACCGCGAGCAGCAGCACCGCCCCCGCCGCCAGCCCCAGCGCCGTGAGCGCGAAGCCCGCGCCCGCCATCCGCCACAGCAGCCAGACCAGCGCCAGCGCGGTGAGCCCCATCGGCAGCGCCATCCAGCGGCGGAAACTCGCCATCCACGGCCCCGGTCGCGGCAGCGCGCGGCGCAGGCCCGGCACGAAGCCGAGCAGCAGGAAGGGCAGCGCCAGCCCCATCCCGAGCGCCGCGAACAGCGCCAGCGCCTGCGGCACGGGAAGCAGCAGCGCGGCGCCCATCGCCGCCGCCATGAAGGGGCCGGTACACGGCGTCGCGACGAAGGCGGCGAGCAGCCCGGTGCCAAAGCTGCTCGCCCCGCCCCGCCCGCCGCGCATCACGAGGCCGGGCAGTTCGAAAACCCCCGCGAAATTGGCGGTGATCGCCGCGGCAAGCACCAGCAGCGCCACCACCACGGCGGGCTCCTGCAGCTGGAACGCCCAGCCGATCTGCTCGCCCGCAGCGCGCAAGCCCAGCAGCAGCGCGCCCAGCGCCAGGCAGGCGAGCACCACGCCGAGCGTGTAGAAGACCGCATCGCGCCGCGCCGCGCGCTCGTCGCCGCCAGCCCTGGCGAGCGAGAGCGCCTTGAGGCTGAGAATCGGGAAGACGCAGGGCATCACGTTGAGCAGCAGCCCGCCGAGCAGCGCGCCGAGCAGCGCCAGCCCGACCGAGGGCAGGGCATCCGCAGGCAGCGCCAGCGGGGTGCCCGAACGCGGCACTTCGCCGGCCTGTGCGGCGAAGCGCAGCCCCTGCGCCTCGCTGCCGCCAAAGGACAGGATACCCGAGAGCGAGCCCGGCACCTGGCCGCGCCCCAGCGGGATTTCGGCCACCAGCCTGTCGCCATCGCGGAAGAAGGCCTGGCGCGCGGTGTAGTCGACGAGATCGGGCTCGCCGACAAAGACATGCGGCGCGCCGAGGTCGAGCTCGGCGGGCACCGGGATCGCCACCCGCAGACGATTGCCCGCGATCGCGAAGCTTCCCTCGCGGTCGAGCAGCGGCGCGATCGCCGCGCGCCAGCGGTCGAAGCGCGGATCGCGCGCGATGTTCGAGGGATCGAGCGTCAGCCGCGCCTGCTGCGGCACGCAGATGGTGTCGGTGCAGGCGAGGTAATCCGCCTCGACCGCGATCGGCGGCATATCCCCGACATCCGCGCCCGCGGGCACGCGGACGGGCACCAGCACGGTGTAGGCGCCCTCGTAGATGTGGTTCATCAGCCCCGAGATCACCAGCCGCTCGGGCACCGGATAGAGCGGCTCGCCCGCCTCCCAGCCAGCGGGCAGCGCCCAGTCGAGCTCCATCCCGTAGCCGGCATCGCCGGGATTGCGCCAATAGCCGTGCCATTCTTCCGACACCGGCGTGAAATGCAGCGCCAGCGTCCATTCCTCGCCCGCCACCGCCGGCCCCTCGGCGAACAGCTCGGCGCGGATCGCGTTCTCGCGCCCGCCTTGTGCATAGGCCGGGGACGCGAACAGCAGCGCGCAGGCCAATAGCGCCAGCAGGCTCCGCAACCCGTTCAACATCCTTGCCTCGATCACGCGACAGCCTCTAGGGCGAGGGACTGCTCCGCGCAACGAGGGGACGACGAACGCCATGGCCGACACCGCACCGCACGCCACCAAGCGAGACCTGCTGATCCTGGGCGGCGGGCTGGTCGGCATGACGCTGGCGCTGGCCGCCGCGCGCAAGGGGATGACCAGCCATGTCGTCGATCGCGCCGACCCGGCGGAGCTCACCGCCGAAGGCTTCGACGGCCGCGCCTCGGCGATCAGCACCGCGAGCTGGCGGCTGTTCCGCCATATCGGGCTCGAGCAGGCGCTCGAACCCTTCGGCTGCGGAATCGCCTCGATCGCGGTGACCGACCAGATGAGGCCCGGGCGGATCGATTTCGCGCCCGAGCCGCACGAGGGGACGCTGGGGCGGATGTTCGCCAACCGGCAATTGCGGCTCGCGCTGTTCGAGGCCGCGCGCGACGAGCCGCTGATCTCGTGGCATTCGCGCGCCGAGATCGTCGACCGTACCCGCAACGAACATGGCGTTAGCGCAACGCTGGCCGACGGGACCCGGCTCGAAGCCAGCCTGATGGTCGCCGCCGAGGGCCGCGGCTCGCCGACGCGCGAGGATGCGGGCATCCCGATCGCGCAGTGGCAATATCATCACCGCGCGGTGATCGCCGGGCTCACCCACGAAAAGCCGCATGGCAATGTCGCGTGGGAAATCTTCTACCCCGCGGGCCCCTTCGCGCTGCTCCCCATGCTCGACGGACCCGATGGCGCGCATCGCAGCGCGCTGGTCTGGACCGTGGACGAGAAGGATGCCGCGGGCACGCTCAAGCTGGGCGACCGCGCCTTCCTCGCCGAAGTCGAGAAGCGGATGGACGGCGTGTTCGGCGCGATCAGCGCGGTCGGCCCGCGCGCCTCCTGGCCGCTGGGCTTCCATCACACCGCGACAATCACCGACACCCGGCTCGCGCTGATCGGCGATGCCGCGCATGGCATCCATCCGATCGCGGGACAGGGGCTCAATCTCGGCCTGCGCGATGTCGGCGCGCTGGTCGAAGTGCTCGACGAGGGCCTGCGGCTGGGGCTCGAACCCGGCGATGCGCAGGGGCTGGCGCGCTACGAGCGCTGGCGCGGGCTCGACAGCTTCACCGTGGCGCTGGCGACCGATGGCCTCACAAGGCTGTTCGGCCTGCCCGGCAAGCCCGCCAGCGCGCTGCGGCGGCTGGGAATGGGCGGCATCCAGCGCATGCCGATGCTCAAACGCTGGTTCATGGACGAGGCGCGCGGGATCACCGGCGACCTGCCCGAGTTGCTGCGCGCCTGAGCCTCGCGGTCAGGCTTCGGGCTGGACCGCCGGGCTGACCTGCTCGATCCTGTTGCCGACCCCGTCGCGCAGCATCCGCGGTTCGAGCACCGCCGAGGTTTCCACCAGATCGAGCGCCTGCTGCGTGGCGGCGAAGCGCTGCGCATCGGCGATCCAGTCGGCGGCATTGTCGGCACCCGGAAGCTTGCTGACCTCCTCGATCGCCGCCTCGACGCGGCCGCTTTCGAGGAACAGCCGCGCGCGGTCGAGCCGCCGCTCGGGCTGCGGCGAGGGCGTGCTTTCGCGGCGCACCACGAACAGCTGCGACAATTCGTTGCGGATCAGATCCCAGGAAAAATCGCGATTGCCCTCGGACAGGCGCGGCGCGATCCCCTCGAGCCGCGCGATCAGCTGGTCGAGCGTGACCGGATCGCGCGAATTGGCGATGATGGTGCGCACCGCATTGGGCAGCGCGTCGCCGAAGCGCAGCCTGAGCTGGTCGGCGAGGAAGCCGAGTTCGGCGCCCTTCTCGATCGCCCGGCGCGCGGCGAAGGCGATCAGCAGGCCCTCGGCGCGCGCGGCATTGCCCGCCGCCGCCTGCGCCTGGATATCGAGCCGCGCCAGACGCTGCTCGGCGGCGGCGAGCCGCTGGTCGATCCCGCCCTGCTGCTCGGCGACGCGCTCGACGGCCTCGTTGGTCTGGCCGATGGCGGCACTCGCGGTGGTGGTGGGGCTCGGGATGGGCTGGACCTGCGATCCGGTCTGGGCAGCGCCCGGCTGTGGTTCGATCGCCACGATCCGCGCCGGTGCCTCCTGCGACTGGGCCCAGCGATAGACGCCGTAACCGGCGAGCGATCCGCCCAGAATGAAGGATACGAGCACCGCGATCAGCACCGGCCGCATCGAGGGCCGTTTGCTCCGCTGTGAGGTGAATTCGTTCATACGCGCCTTTGTTGCGATCCCGTCAGCCACCATGGTCGGGTGCCGTGTCCGGCGTCCCGCGCCCTCCCGGCATGCCGAGCGCGTCCTTGCACAGAATTTGCGCCGATGCCAGCAGCGCGCCATCGTCGGGGGTCGGGGCGATGTGAACCCCGCGCCAGCCCTGGCCCGCGGACTTGAGCAGCCGCGGTCCGATCAGCACCAGCGCCAGCCGGGCGCGATCGATCGCCAGCCGGGCGCATTCGGCGGCGAAGTGCCGCGCGGTCTCGCCCGAATGCAGCACCACCACCCCGCCCCCTGCGAGACGTTCCTGCGTCGCCGGTTCGATCGGCAGATCGACCGCGCGATAGACCACGCGCTCGGCGATCGAGGTCGCAGCGGGGGCGGCCAGCGGCACGCGGCTCTCGCCGCACAGCCGCAGCAGCTTGGTCACCCCGCCCGGCATCCCGTCGAGCAGGACCTGCAAGCCGCCCGCCCCGACCCGCTCCACCGCGAAGCCCGCCGCGCGCGCGACCGCCGCGGTGGTTTCCCCGACCGCGAAGACGGGGAGCTCCCGAAGCGGGCCCAGCCCCTCCCCGCCGTGGCGAAAGACGTTGGCGCTGCCCGCCAGAATGGCGTCGAAGGTGCGCGGATTGGGGACCGACCATGCGACGGGTTCGATCCGGCTGAGCGGATGCCCCGCCACCCGCAGGCCCCTCTCGCGGGCCGCCCCGGCGCTGGCGCTCCACCCCGGTTCGGGCCGGAAAACGAACAGCCTGCGGCTCACGGCTCGCCGCTGAAGGATCCGGCCACATGCTCCGGCGCCCGGGCCAGCAGGCTCCGCGCCAGCTCGCGCGGGCGGCCCTCGTCGCCCGGGGCGAGCCTGGTCTCGCCGGCGATCCGCACCGCTCCGTCCGCACTGTAGATCGCGGCGCGCAGCACGATCTCCTCGGCCTCCCAATGGG
>JAHJWA010000137.1 GCA_018828205.1 Alphaproteobacteria bacterium | reverse complement strand
CCGGTCGGCGATCCCGCGCCGCTGCTTTCGCCCGATATCCTGCAGGACGAATTCATCGACTGGGTGCAGAATTCGCATCTGCTGCGCCGCGCCTTTCGCGAGGTGGCGGTGATCGGCGGGCTGGTCGAGCGCCAGCACCCCGGCAAGCGCAAGACCGGCAAGCAGGTCACCTTCTCGACCGATCTGATCTACGACGTGCTGCGCAAATACGAGCCCGACCATGTCCTGCTCGAAGCCGCCTGGGCCGATGCCCGCACCCGGATGACCGATGTCGGCCGGCTGGGCAGCCTGCTCGACCGCGCCGCCGCGCAGCTGGTGCATGTCGAGCTCGACCGGGTCAGCCCGCTGGCGGTGCCGGTGATGGTGATGATCGGCCGCGAGGCGACCCCGCAGGGCGCGGTGGACGATGAATTGCTGCTCGAGGCGGAAAGCCTGGCGGGCGCGGCGATGCGGATCGAGGATCCCACGGGCGCGCCCTAGCCGGGCTGCTGGCACAAAGGGCCCGGACCCCGATCGCGGGCAAAGAAAAGGGCGACCGAAGCCGCCCTTTTTGAATTGTTCGATGGCGCTGCGGCTTACTCGACCGCGACACCGCCGGCGTTGAAGGTGCGGTATTGTTCGTTGCCGACAAAACCGAACTTGGTCACGCCGCTCGCCTTGATGACGTTGAGCACGCGAGCCGAGAGCTCGTAGCTCGCCAGGCCTTCGGGCTCGAACTGCAGCTCGGGCTCGGGCACGATCTCGCGGGTGATGTTGAGGTTGCGAACCAGTTCGCTCTCGTCGAGCACATCGCCGTTCCAGAGGATTTCGTCGGCCTGGGTGAGGACGATCTTGTTCTGCTCCGGATCGATCTGATCCTCCGGCGGAGGGGCGTTGTTGGGCTGCGGCAGGTCGATATCGACCGAATGCGTCGCAACCGGGATGGTGATGATGAACATGATGAGGAGAACGAGCAGGACGTCGATCAACGGCGTCATGTTCATCTCGAGCATCGGGGCGCCATCATCCTTGCCGCCTGACATTGCCATGATTGATTACTCCTGAAGTCTCTACGCGAGCGACGGCTTAGCCGTTCGGGTCGACCGGGTTGGAAATGAAGCCCACGGTCGGATAACCGGCTGCCTGGACGTTGTAGATCGCGCCCGCGACACAGGACCACGGGGCGTTGACGTCGCCGCGGATGTGCACCTGCGGGATGAGCTCCGGGTCCGCCATGATGGCTTCCGGCCCGCCCGCGCGCTGCACGATGCTGTCGAGCCGTTCGAAGGACTGGTCATACAGTTCCTCGGAGCTCACCGGGGTGATGTTGTTGAAATAGACCCGGCACTGACCGTCGCGCGATGCGCCCGCAAAGCCGGGCTCTCCCGCGCTCAGACCGTTCTGATCGGTCGTGCTGACCGTCAGCAGCAGGTTTTCAACCTTGTCGTTCGATTCCACCGATTCGAAGACGGGGATGCGGAGCTTCTCGATCGTCTGGATCGCGACCGGAACCGCGATGAGGAAGATGATGAGAAGAACCAGCATCACGTCCACCAGTGGGGTGGTGTTGATGTCCGACATCGGCGTTTCGGTGCCGCCGCCTACCTGAACCGCCATGGCCTATCCTGTCCGTAGCTTGATTTGCTTGATGGTGAAGAAGGGGAGGGTCGGACGCGAGGCGCCCGACCCGGTCCCGCTTACTTCTTGGTCGTGGTCGTCGTGGTCGTTCCGCCGGTCACCGGCTTGGCAGCCGTGGTGGTCGTGGCGGGACGCGCCGTCGCCGGAGCGGCCGAAGCCTTGGCAGCCGTCGTGGTCGAGTTCGACGTCATCACCGCAGGCTTCACCGAGCCCTTGGAATTGACGTAGGCGAGCAGGTCGGTCGAGAAGGCCGACAAATGCTCGGCGATCCGGCGGTTGCGGCTCTGCAGCCAGTTGTAGGCAAGCACCGCGGGAACCGCGACCAGCAGGCCGATGGCGGTCATGATCAGCGCTTCACCGACCGGGCCGGCGACCTTGTCGATCGAGGCCGAACCGGCGAGGCCGATGTTGATCAGTGCGCGGTAGATACCGATAACCGTACCCAGCAGACCGATGAACGGTGCGGTTGCACCGACCGAAGCGAGGAACGGCAGACCGCCGGCCAGCTTGGCGTTCACATAGGCTTCCGAACGCGCCAGCGAACCGTGCATCCAGTCGTGGGCTTCCAGGCTGTCGCCCATCTTGTGGTGCTTGTCTTCGGCGTCGATCGTGTCGTCGACCAGCTGACGCCAGGCGCTGTTCTTCTCGAGCTTGCCGGCGCCTTCCTTGAGGCTGTTGGTCTTCCAGAAGCTGCTCTGGACGTCCTTGTACTGGCGCATGATCTTGTTCTGCTCGAAGAGCTTGGTGAACAGGATGTAGAACGAGCCGACCGACATGATGACGAGCACGCCGAAGATGGTCCAGGCGATAACGCCGCCCTGTTCCATGGCTTCCATGAAGCCGAACTGGTTTTGCGGTGCCGCTTCCCCGGCGACGGCAAGAATCTGAGTAATCATAGCGAGTGGTCCTTTTCGATAAAGGGCAAATTGATTGGTACGCCGGTCATTCCGGCAGAACGTAACGGATCGACTGGGTGGTCGTGGACGAGATCTCGTCGCCGGCCGCATTGAGCGCGGGGTTGTAGCGTGCGTAACGCTGCATCCCGCGGCAAGCTGCCTCGTCGAGTGCGCTCGAACCCGAACTTCCCGATACCGAACAGGCCTCGACACGGCCGTTGGCCCCGATCGTGATCCGCATGGTCACCGTACCCTGCTCTTCCTGACGAAGCGCGCGGGAGGGATAGTCGTTCTGAATCCGGCCAGCCCAGCTGCCCTGATCGCGAGGCGAGGCTCCCCGTGCCTGCGAAGGAGCGGGCGGAGGGGGGGCAGGCGGTGCAGGACGCGGCGCCGGCGGTGCCGGCGGCGGAATCCGTACCCGCGGCGGAGAGGGCGGCGGGATCGTGACCGTCGTCCGAATGTCCGGCGGCCGCGTCGATATGTTCATCGGCGGCGGCGGCGCTACGGGCGGCGGCGGAGCCGCGGCCTCGGGCTGGGGCTCGGGGGGCGGCGGTTCTTCCTCCGGCTCCGGGGGCGGCGGCTCTTCAACATCGATCGTCGTCACACGCTCGATCATCTTGCTTGCCGCTTCATAGGCAAGACCGGTGATCAGCGCGTAACCGAGAGCAATATGAATCAGAGCAACGATGATAATCGCGATCACGCGATTGCCACTCATCTGTTGGTCAGCATAAGCCATTCGGTCGCATCACTCCATCGT
>JAHJWA010000136.1 GCA_018828205.1 Alphaproteobacteria bacterium | reverse complement strand
CATGCTGATAGCCCCATTGGCGCATGTCCTTGCCGGGACGCGCGCGGACCCCGCTGGCATCGACCAGCGCGGCGAGCGTGGCGGCCGAGGTGGCGCCCGCGCCCTGCCACGAGCCCAGCCCGCCATCGCCGTGCCGGAGCGCCAGCAGCGGCGGCATCAGCATCGCCAGCATGGTGTCGAGCGCGCGCGGCGGGGTGCGCCCGGCCGCTTCGTAGCAGGCGCGCAGATCGATCAGCAGCGCGATCGCATCCATCTGCGCCAACGGGCTGCGCGACAGCATCCCGCCATCGTCGCTGACCGCTTCGCCCAACGCGCGCAGCAGGCCCGCTTCGCCGTAGAGCCGGCGCGGGCGGCCATCGGGGAGCAGCAGTCCGGCGGCGGTGATCGCGCACCAGCCGGTCAGCGCGCCCAGCCCGTCCTCGGCGCGTTCGACATTGCGGTCGAGCCAGCGCGCGGTGGCGGCGATGGCGTCGAGCACGCGCGGGCGCAGCTTCTCGTTCTCGCCCGAGAGCACCAGCGGGGCGTGGACCAGCCAGGCGAGCAGCCGCTGTCCGGCGGCCTCGACCGTCCAGGCGGGGCCGCGGCCGATATGGATGAATTGCGAGGCCTGGTCGTTGATCGCGCTGCCCTGGGGGCGCGCGGTGTTGGCGTCGAGCCAGGCGAAGATCACGCGTTCGGCCGCGGGGACGCCCTGTTCGCGCGAACAGGCGCTCGACAGGTCGCGCAGCCAGGAAAAACCATGGACCGCGCGCGCGAAGGGCGGGGTCAGCCGGGCGGAAGAGCTGAACTCCATTTGCGCGATCGGCGCGCGCACGCCGTGAACCAGGAAATGACCGGCGCGCAGCGCCATGCCCGCGGCGCGGTCGCCCGCGAGCGGCGATTCGACCGTGGCGAGCAGCCGCAGTTTCGCGGGCTTGCGGAAGGGCGCGGCGAGCAGCGAGCCGGGGACGCCGATGCGATAGGCCCAGCGCAGCGCGGCATCGACCGGACCCGTTGCCACCGGGGCGAAATCGGCAAGCGCGAGCGCGCGCGAATTGTCGATCGGTGCGGTTTCGGTGAGCGTCGCATCCTCCGCGGCCAGCGCGGTGGGCTCGCCATCGGCGCCGAGCGGGAAGATGCTGCCCGTGCCCGCAGCCGGCCCCGCGCCCTGCTCGCGCTCCTGGCGCTTGAGCGTGCGCAGGCCGCCTTCCATCAGGCGCCCTTCAGCGCGGCGATATTCGCCGCATAGCGATCGGGCCCGCCGGTGAAGGTGGCCGAGCCCGCCACCAGCACATCCGCGCCCGCCGCGACGCATTGCCGCGCGGTCTCGGGATTGACCCCGCCATCGACCTCGAGATGGATCGCGCGCCCGGTGGCGTCGATGCGCTTGCGGATCGCCTCGACCTTGGCGAGCTGCGAGGAAATGAAGCTCTGCCCGCCGAAGCCGGGGTTGACGCTCATCACCAGCACCAGATCGACCAAGTCCATCAGATTGTCGAGCACCTCGACCGGGGTGCCCGGGTTGAGCACCACACCCGCCTTCTTGCCCAGCGCGCGGATCGCCTGCAGCGTGCGGTGGATATGCGGGCCCGCCTCGGGGTGGACGGTGATGTGATCGGCGCCCGCCTCGGCGAAGGCTTCGAGATAGGAATCGATCGGCGCGATCATCAGATGGACGTCGAAGGGCTTGCTACTGTGCGGACGCAGCGCCTTGATCACCTGCGGGCCGATGGTGATATTGGGGACGAAATGGCCGTCCATCACATCGACATGGATCCAGTCCGCACCGGCCGCGTCGATCGCGCGCACCTCTTCGCCCAGCCGGGCGAAATCGGCGGAAAGGATGGAGGGGGCGATCAGCGGTGTGGTCATGGGCGGGTAGGGCCGTGGCGTAAGACCGGGGCGTTGCGGCCCCGGCAAAGGTCGACGTGGCCGCGTTACCGTTGCGACGGCGCGGTTAACAAGGCGCCGGCCACTTGTTTTCCCCGGTTCGGGGACGACATGTACCGCTGCGGGACAGGCTGCGGAAGCGCAAAGCGCGCGCGGGCGCCAATTCAGCCGCAATTCAGGGCCAAACGTCCAGAAACAGTGCAAATCGGAAGGCGCGGCCTCCGCAGAAATCGGACAATCGACATGAACAGGACTTTCATCGCCCTTGGCGGCACGCTCGCTCTCGCGCTTGGCGCGATGGGCACGGCGGCGCAGGCGCAGAACCGCCAGACCATTGCGCACAATCCCGCACAATGCGCGGCGGGCGCCGGACCCTCGGTGCTGGTGACGATCAACGGCGTCTCGCAGAGCCGCGGCACGATGCGGATCCAGAGCTATCGCGCGACCGATCGCGACTGGCTGGGCAAGGGCCGCTGGATCAACCGCATCGAACTGCCCGCGCGCGCGGGCACGATGCGGGTCTGCATGCCGCTGCCCGCCTCGGGCCATTACGGCATCGCGGTGCGCCACGACCTCAACGACAACGGCAAGACCGACCTCTCGACCGATGGCGGCGCGATGTCGAACAACCCCAGCATCAACATCTTCAACCTGGGCAAGCCGAGCTACAAGAAGGTCGGTTTCGATGTCGGCAATGGCGTCGAGCGGATTGCGATCACCATGCGCTATATGTGAGCTGCTAGCCCCGCTGGCGGCGGCGGTGCTTGCGCCTGGCGCGCCACAATTCCCACGCCGCGCCGGGCATCGCCAGCAGCGGGTGTTTCGCGCGGAACGGCGTGACTTCCAGTCTCAGCCCGGTGTGGCGTTCGAGCTTCCACGCGCCATAGGCCGCCGCGCCTTCGAAAGTGGTGGTCGCCTTGGCGAGGCGCAGGATGTTGAGCGGCTTGCCCGCGCGGCGGCGGCTTCGCCACCAGCGCAGCAACCGCTGCCGTTCGGGCTCGCGAAGCTGCGGACGCAGGCGCTCGCCCTCGCGCGCGAACTCCAGCCCCTGCGCCTCCCATGCCAGCGGCAACAAGCCCTCGAAATGCGCGGTATTGGCGGAGAGGATCGAATCCTCGCGCCCCGGCTGCTCGATCCGGAATTCGGCCCGGTAGGTGGCGCGGAACAGCGCGCGCCAATAATCCTGCGCGCTCCCCTGTGCCGGACCCAGCGCCGCCGCCAGCCGCGCGGCGGTCTGGGCGGCCTCTGCCAGCGCGGCGAGCGTCCGCGCGCGCGCAGCCTCGTCGGCGGCCCAGACCAGCGCGCTGGGCTGGACGAAGCGCGCCCAGATCGTGGTGTCGCGCGAGCGCCCCGAGGCGGCGCGGGCGAACTGCTCGAGCGACAGCGTGGCGATTTTCGCGCGCAGCACGCTGCCCCGATGCGGCCATTCGCGATAGCTGACCCGCGGCCAGATCCGCTCGCGCTGGGGCCCGGGCAGCAGCAGGTAGAAATCGAGCACGCCCTCGAGCGAACCGGTGCGCAGGTTGGAGCCGTAGAACAGCACCGCGCTGGCGCCGGCCTCCTGCGCGAGCAGCAGCGCGAAGGCCGCCACCTCGGCGCGCGGCGGGGCCTCTGCCATGGCGGCGATGCGCGCGGGGAGCGTCGCGGTCACGCGGTGACGAAGGTGAGTTCCGGCCCCTGCGAGACGAGGTAGCTGCCCGCCGGGAAGGCCTCGCCATCGAGGATGAACTGGTCGTCGATGGTCATCTCGAAGGCCTCGGCCTCGCCCTGGTGCAGCCCCGCGCGCTCGAGCCAGCGCGGCTGCCAGCCGGCGAGCACCGCGGGTAGACAGGCCATCAGCCGGCGTCCCGGGCGGTCCATGACCGCGAATTTGAGCCCCTCGCGCGGTGGGTCGCTAGGGGGGCCGAAGGGCTTGATCCCGAGCGGCAGCCGCGCCAGCGTCGAGGCCAGCAGCACCTCGCGCCGCGCGGTGTCGCCATGCCCCGAATGCGGCAGGCGCCGCCCTTCGGGGAGCAGCAGCAGATCCATCCCCACCCCGCGCCGCCAGGGGTTGCGGTCGGTGCCGAACACCACCTGAAGCACGCCCCAGGCGGTGGTCATCCCGACCGCGAGACTGTCGAAAAAGCCGAAATTATGCGCGTCCTGCCCGGCGCGAACCCCCAGCGTATAGGCGCCGGCGCCGAGGATGAAGCCGCGCAGCGGGGCGCTGCGCCCGTCGAGCGCGGCGACCTCGATCGGGCGCCTGGTGACGGTGGTGCCGCTGGTGAAGGCGTCGATCGCATCGCGCAGCGACCAGTCCGCGGGCGCGCCGAGATCGACGTTGAGCGCGTTGGTCTTGCCCTTGGGCAGCACCGCGAGCAGCGGCCAGTCGTCGCCGAACACGCCATGCCCGCAGGTCAGCACGTCGCGCACCGTCCCGTCGCCGCCGTTGATGATCAGATAGTCGATCCCGCCCGAGGCGAAATCGGCCAGCGCCGCGGCGATCTGGCTGCGCTTCTCGGGCGTCGCGACCATCACGTGGTGGCGATCGCCCAGCGCCAGGTCCTGGCCCTGGTTGCGATGGCTGCGCGGGTTGTAGATCACCCCGATCCGCGCCCGGCGCGAGCTCAGACGCCGCGAATCCGAGCGCCGCGGGCGCCCCGCGCCCGCTGCCGCAGCGGGCCGCGCACCCGGCTTGGGCGCGGGCAGATCGGCGAATTCGTAAATCGAACTGTTCATACGCGCCTCGACGCTTGACCCTTTCCGCTGGCTTGCGGGCCCGCGATATAGGTGCACTCTAGGCCATTGCGAGCCGGTTTGTAACCGGATCGTCATGCACGGCCCCGCGCGCCCCGTCGTTTCCCCCGCGCCGGCAACGCAAAAGGGGGCGAGGCATGACGCCCCGCCCCCTTCCTTCCTGGTCCGCAGGAATGCCCTCGAACCGGTGCGCGGTTTACCAGGAGGCCTGGAAACCGGCGCGCGCGCCGACCTCGCCCGAGTCGAAGCCGACCCCGATACCGCCGGTCACCGCGGTGCTCTCGCTGACCCGCAGCCCGAAGGAAGCCGAGCCCGCGACGCGGTCGTTGTAATAGCCGAAGCCGCCGGCCACGCCGAAGGTCTTGCCCGGCATGATGACCGGCGATTCCATCGCCAGCGCCATGGCGACGCCTTCATTGGCACGGCGCGCCTGGGTGCTGTTTTCCTCGGCCAGATCGAACAGGATCGACTGGCGATCCTGCAGATCCATGATCGCGCTGGAATTGCCCGCGATCAGCGCGGAATTGCCCATAATCGCGGTGCTGTTGGCCTGGACGGCGGAGAAGCTCGCCAGATTGCTCAGCCCGGCGGAGGAGCTCACCCCCAGCGTGCCGTTGGCATCCGCGGTCACAACCGCGATCGGTCCCATCTGCGAGGTGCTGCTGGCACCCAGCGAGGCGATCACGACCTGACCGTCATTGGTGGCGGTGGCGCCATTGCCGATCGCGACCGAGTTCACGCCCGATGCGACCGCCTCATTGCCCATGGCGATCGCGCCGTCGCCGCTCGCGGTGGCGGCTTCGCCGACCGAGACCGAGCGCACCCCCGAAGCGGTGGCGAGATGGCCCAGCGCGGTGGCACGCTCGGCGGTGGCGTTGGCGCGCCAGCCATAGGCGGTGGCGCCCGCACCGATAGCCGAGGACTGGCCGCCGACCACCGTGGTCGAGGGTCCGCTGGCTACCGTCGAGAAGCCGGTGGCGCCGTCGCGGTTGCCGCCGATGGCGATCGAATCGCCGCCGGTCGCCTGCGCGGTGTTGCCGATGGCCACGGAATTGTCGCCCGAAGCGACCGAATCCTCGCCGCCGGCAAAGCTCTGGTCTCCCGATGCGGTGGACTGGTGTCCGACCGCGGTGCCCATCGCGCCCGTGGCTACCGCCTGCCAGCCAAGCGCCGTCGAACCCGGCGTGTTGGCAAGGCTTTCGCCGCCAAGCGCGATGGTCGAATTGCCGATCGCCATGGCATCCGCGCCAAGCGCCAGGGCGTCCACGCCGTCGGCAACCGCGCCATCGCCGTCACCATCCGCATCGCTGCCGATCGCGATTGCGCCAACCTGTCGGGCCTCGGAATCGCTGCCCAGCGCGATCCCGGCATCGTCGGTCGCCAGCGCGCCGAACGCACCGCCGTCGGTGTTGCCGCCGATGGCAATGCCGCCGCGGCCAAGCGCCGCGGCCGCTTCGCCCATCGATGTCGCGGCGAAACCTCCCGCTTGCGCGAGATGACCGATCGCGGTTGACCGTTCGCCGGTCGCCTCGGCCTGCCAGCCGAAGGCGCTCGAACCCGGGTTCATCGCCACGCTCTCGCCGCCGACGGCGGTCGTGGAATTGCCCGTGGCGACAGCGGTGTCGCCGATCGCCAGAGCGTCGACGCCGTTGGCGATCGATTCATTGCCGATTGCGGTGCTGAAGTCGGTCTGCGCATCGGCGTTCTCGCCGATGGCCGTCGAGCGGACACCTTGCGCGGTGGCGAGATGGCCGACCGCCGTGGCGCGTTCGACAGCGGAAGACTGCCAGCCGAGCGCGGTGGCGCCGGGGCCGGTCGCGACGCTTTCGCCGCCGAGCGCGGTGGTCGAATTGCCGGTGGCGACGGCGGTGTCGCCGATCGCCAGGGCGTCGACGCCGTTGGCGATCGATTCATTCCCGATCGCGGTGCTGAAGTCGGTCTGTGCATCGGCGTTCTCGCCGACCGCGGTCGAACGAACACCCTGCGCGGTGGCGAGATGGCCCAGCGCGGTGGCGCGCTCGGCATCGGCAACGGCGCGCCAGCCGAGCGCGGTGGCACCGGGGCCGCTGGCGAGGCTTTCGCCGCCGATCGCGGTG
>JAHJWA010000135.1 GCA_018828205.1 Alphaproteobacteria bacterium | reverse complement strand
GCGATCGTCGGAGCGCCCATCTGGCGGCCCGCCCCGCGCTGCTTGCGCCGAACCCCTGCCGTGCTCTCGCCCGGCTGATGCGCCTTGTCAGTCATCACTGCGCCCATAGACCGTGGTTCCATTGATCATCAAGCGTCCCCTCGTTGCGCCATTCAATTGCCGGGGGCTTCGGGAAAGCTGAGGCTGCGATAATGATCGAGGCTCTCGGCGGCTGGGCGCGTCCCGGCAGGCAGTTCGAGCCCGTTGACGGACTGCCAGTAGGAAAGCGAGCCATCGCGCCACCAGCGCGCCTCGCTTTGCTGGATCGCGAGATTTGCGCTCACCGCGCGATGGCGCTGCGGGTCGACATAATGCGCCAGACCGCGCCAGGTTTGAGCCATCCGATCCACCTCGCCGACGCCGCTGTCGTAGCGCGCGACCAGTTCGGCCCATAGGCTGCGGCCCGAACGCATCGGGTGGTTCCAGCCGACGCGGTGGAACCACAGCAGATAGGCGGGATCGATGGCCTCGGGATCGCTCCAGTGCGCGGCCACCGAGGGCGCGTATTGGGACAGCGCATCGCTACCGCTCGGCGTGCGATCGAACCCGATCCCATCCGCATCGGCGCGGTGATAATAGCAGGGGTTCCATTCGGGCCTTTCCAACTCGCAGACCCATGGCGCGGGGCCATAGTGGTGCCCGGTGCCCATCAGATGCGCGAGGCCCAGCGGGGTCATGTAATCGACCACCGCCTGTCGGCTCGCCAGCATCATGGGCACCACGGCATCCACGAAGGCCGGATCGCGGCTGAAGGTCTGCGCCGCCCATTCGCGCGCGATCTGCTCGCTCGAGAGGCTGGGGTCCCAGGCCAGGCGCCCGAACGCATACCAATTGGCCTGGTCGAAGTCCGAACCCGACCAGTTGCGGTCCGAACCGGTGTTGGCGACCCCCGCCATCCCGACCGGCGCAACAACCTGGGCCACCGTCGCGCCGTGCCCGGTGTCGGCGTCGAGCACTTCCTCCCACATCGGCGCGAGATAGGCGAGGTGGCTGGCGAAACCGAGATATTCCTTGGTGATCTGCGCTTCGAGCATCAGCCGCGTGTCGGGCATGGCGCCGAACATCGGGTGGAAGGGCTCGCGCGGCTGGAAATCGATCGGGCCGTTCTTGACCTGGACGATGACATTGTCCGCGAACGCGCCGTCCAGCGGGATGAATTCGGCATAGGCCTGTTTGGCGCGGTCGGTCTCGTCGTGTTCGGAATAGACAAAGGCGCGCCAGATCACCGTGCCCCGCTCGCGCAGTGCCTCTGCCAACATGTTCGCGCCCTCGGCATGGGTACGGCCATAGTCCTGAGGTCCGGGCTGGCCCTCGCTGTTGGCCTTGACCAGGAAACCGCCGAAATCTGGGATCGCGGCGTAGATCTCGTCGGCCTTGTCCGCCCACCAGGCGCGCACCGCGGGATCGAGGGGGTCGGCGGTTTCCAGCCCGCCCAGTTCCCTCGGCGCGCTGAACCGGGCCGAGAGGAAGACCCGGATGCCATAGGGCCGCCAGGCGTCGGCGAGCCGGGCCAGCTTCTCGATATAGCGCGGCTCGAGCACATAGGCGGTGGCGTTGACGTTGTTCACCGCCACCGCGTTGATGCCGATCGAGGCATTGGCGCGGGCATAGTCGATCATCCGCTGGTCCAGCCGCTCGGGCAGGTGCCACCAATCGAAGATCGAGCGCCCGGAATAGCCGCGCTCGACATGGCCATCGGGATTGTCCCAGTGGTTGAGCATGCGCAGCGGCATGGCGGGGGCGGAGACGATGTCGAGACTGCGGGGGTCCGCGCCCTGCGAGAGTTCGCGCAGCAGCGCGTAGGCGCCGTAAAGGCATGAAAGCTGGCCCGGTCCACCGATCGCGATACCCTTCGCGTTCGAGCGCACCGTGTATTCGCCCGCGCCCGCCGGATCGCTGCCGCATTCGAGCGCTATCGCAGAGCCAGCTCCGGACGCGCTTGCCACGGTCCCGCCGCCCAGCTTCGCGAGACCCAGGTCGAGTTCGCGAGCGGCGATCGCGAGAGTTGGCGTTTCGTCGCCCCTGTAGAGCTCGACTTCGACGCGGGGCGCAAAGATACGCAGCCGCTCCAGCGCTTCGCCTTCGAGCGGCGCATGGCGCAACCACAGGTCATAGCCATCCTCGGCCTGCGCCGAAGGGACGAGCGCCAAAGCGGCGCCAATCAGGGCGAGACCTGCGGTCATCCGGCGCGGCAACGCTCTCCAACTCATTTTGGTAGCGCTATCACAGGCCCGTTCGCAGTCAAGCCGATGCTCTGGTCGCACGGGGGCTGTATTCGTCGAGAAAGCTCTGGTGCTCGGGAAGCCGCGCGGCCTGCTCGCGGATATTGCCGGCCAGCGCCTCCAGCGACGAGGCGAGCCGCTCCTTTCCGATCATTTCGCCCAGCGCATGGTGCGCTTGGGGCTCAAGCCCCTGCCCCAGCAACACCTGGACCCAGCTGTCTACTCGGAACAGCTCGTCGCTGGCCTGGTAAGCGGTCGCGCTTTCCCGGAACAGCGCGATGCGGCCGGCGAGGCTGTCGGGGATGTCCATGCTGCGGCACCGATCCCAGAACGGTTCGCCGCTGCGCCGGTTCAGGTGATAATGCAGCACGATGAAATCGCGCACGCCTTCGAGTTCGCGCTTCGAGAGATCGTTGAAGCGCGCGGACAGCGCATCCATCTCGCCCTCGAAGGGGAACAGTTGCATGAGCCGCGTCACCGCGATCATGATCAGGTGGATGCTCGTCGATTCGAGCGGTTCGACAAAGCCGCTCGAGAGCCCGATGGCCACGCAATTGCGGTTCCAGGCCTTGCGGCGGCTGCCCGAGACATAGCGGATCAGCCGCGGCTCGGTCAGCATCGACCCTTCGACGCGCTCCGCCAGCATTGCCAGCGCCTCATCGTCCGACAGGAAATCGCTTGCATAGACCAGCCCGTTGCCGACCCGGTGCTGCAGGGGGATCTGCCACTGCCAGCCCGCCTTGTGTGCGATCGCTCTGGTATAGGGACGGGCCGGGCTGGTGGCCTGCGTCTGCACCGCCAGCGCGCGATCGGTCGCAAGCCAGTGGGTCCAGTCCTCATAGCCGGTCTGCAGCGCCTGCTCGATCAGCAGCCCGCGAAAGCCGGTACAATCGATGAAGAGATCGCCCTCGATCACGCTCCCGTCATCGAGCGCCAGCGAGGCGATATTGCCGCTGGCGGGATCGAGCCGGACTTCGTCGATCCTGCCCTCCACCCGCTTCACGCCGAGCGGTTCGGCAAAGCTGCGCAGATACTGGCCATAGGCGGTGGCATCGAGGTGATAGGCATAGTTCAGCGGCTGGGCCTCGCCCCGCTGGGGACCGCCGGTGCCGAACCTGTTCGCCAGCGCGGCCTGGGTCTCCAGGCTGTAGTCGTCGAGCGGCCCCGCCACGCCCATCTGCCGCGCGGCGAGCCACATGTGCTGGAAATCCGCCATCCAGGTTGACCGGCCCAGCGTGCCGAAGGAATGGAAATAGCGCTCCTCCTCGCGGGTCCAGTTCTCGAAGCTGATCCCCAGCTTGAAGCTCGCCTGGGTCGCACGGACGACATCGCGCTCGTCCAGACCCAGCAATTCGTGGAACCGGCGCGCGGTCGGGATCGTGCTTTCGCCCACCCCCACGGTGCCGATCATGTCGGATTCGACCAAGACGATCTCGATCACGGCGCCGAGATTCTTGACCAGCGCCGCCGCCACCGTCCAGCCGGCGGTCCCGCCGCCTGCGATCACGACCTTTTTCACCGGCCTGCCCAGCGCCATCCCCCGCCCCCTTACCGGTTCAGCCGGTTGAGCACTCGCGCGCGCAGCCGCCGTGCGGTCATTTCGTCCATCGGCCCCAGCGGCCCGCGGGCCTGTCCGGGAAGATGCTCGCCCGCCTGTCCCGCGTCGCCGAAGACGTAATAGTCGAACAGCTCGCGCCACGCCGCTTTCTCGCCTGCGGGCCGGTCGCGCAGGCTGAGCAGCGCGTGGAGCAGAGTGGTCTGCGGCGAATCGATATGGGCGGGGACCGGGTTCCACCAGTAATTGGCCAGGATATTGAAGGCCGCGAGCGCATCGACCTGATGCCACCACAGCGCCGGATAATAGAGCACGTCGCCCGGCTCCAGCTCGGCCACCAGCGCCGTCTCCATCGCGCGCGCGAAGCGCGGGTAGCGGGCAAGATCGGGTTCCTTGAGATCGACCATGGTCACCACCTGCCCGCCCGGCGTCGGCTCGAGCGGGCCGGGGTAGAGATTGGCAATCTGATCGGGCGGGAACAGCGTGAAGCGGCGCGCGCCGACGAGACAGCAGGCCAGATTGTGCGACATGTCGAAATGCGCCGCAGCGGTGGTGCGGTTGCCGATCCACAGGCTGACGAGCGGCGGCTTGAAGCCGAATTCGGGATGATCGAGCGCCAGATCGTTCTCGGCCCGGAAGCCGGGCAGGAAGCGGTCGATATCGGTCGATCCGACATAGATGGCGGGCTCCCCCTCGCGGCCATCGGTGGCGAGGATCCGCGCGAGGATTTCGCGGAGCGGCTCGCGCCCCGAGGTGAAGTTCATGCCGCTGACATCGGCATTGTAATGGAACCGGCCGCGGATTTCCGGCGGCCCGGTGAACACCGTAACCGCGCTCTCGCCGCCAAAGCTCTCGAGATAATCCGCCGCCTGCCCCGCTCCCGACAAGCCGCGCTCGACGATCGGCCAGTCCCGCGCCAGCCCCGCGAGGACCACCGGCTGCTGAGCGGCGAAGAGCGTGTCGAACGGGATCGCGCGGGGCTCGGCGCCGGTCAGTCTTCGGACGGGGGTGCCCCAGTCTCTCACGACGCTTGGTGAGGCTGCCGCGCAGCGCTTTTCATATCCACCAGGCGCTGCAGATTGGCGAGAGAGGCGGCGATCATGAAGGCCGAATGCAGGAACCCGGCCCGGTGCAGCGTTTCGAGGCCCGCACCGCCCAGCGCCGCCAGTCGGGCGCGGTCGATGGTTTGCGCGTCGGAAATGGCGTAGGCTTCGCCTTCGGCGACCTGCAGTTCGAGATTGACCGGCTGGAGCAATTCCAGATCCGTGAACGCCTCTGCCATGGGATCGAGCAGCGGATTGCCGATATAGATCGCCCTCAGCGCATCCATGACCCCTTCGAGATAGCGGGTCTTTCCCCCATGCGGCAGGAACAGCGGCTCTCCTTCCTCGCGCGAAAGGCGCGGATGGTCGGTATCGATGCGGATCATCGGCTCGGCCTCGTCATCCGGTGGCGCTGCGATGCTGAAGGGTCCGCGCTGGAGCAGCGCCGGGATCGCCGCACTTCGCCATCCCTTTTCCGGATCGAGAAAGAGGTTTTCATCGCGGGCGAGCCCCAACAGGGCCACCGGGCGGAGCCTGCCTTCCGGATCGGGGCGCAGGACGATCGGGAATTCCCGCTGGATGATCTCGAATTCCGTCGGGAACACCATCACCTGATTCACCGCATCGCCGAATTCGGCACCGCCGCGCGCGATAACGCGCAAATCATGGTGGTCGACATTGTTGAATAGGACGCTGGTCATGTTTTAGCGGCGGCTTCGCTTCCTGCTGAAAGGCGGACTATCCGATAAATGCGCCGCTGCGGCAATGCCAAGGGAGGGGCGCGCCGAGGCGGCCCCTCCCAGGTTTCATGCCCCGTCGGCAGGCCGATCAGAAGCGATAGCGGGCACCGACGAAGATGCGCGGATCGAGCTCTTGGACGAAGAACAGCTGCTTCTCGTCGCGTCCGTAGGAACGGATCGGTTCGCTCAGGATATTCACCGCTTCGAGCGAGAACGTCACGTTCTCGGTGAAATCGTAGCTCACGCTCACATCCACCGTCCCGAAGGCATCGAAGAACACCGGATTGCGGCTGCCCCCGCGGTTGACCCCCGACAGGAACTTGTCGCGCCAGTTGTAGGCCACGCGGGCGGAGATCCCGTTGCCTTCGTAGATACCCGTGATGTTGGCGCTGTCCGAAAGGCCGGTCAGCGCAAAGACGTCGGTGCCGGGATCGGAGAGGACATCGGCATCGACGTCGCCGAAGACCTTGGTGAACGAACCCGAGACGCCGAAGCCGGTGTCACCCAGGAAATACTGGCCCTGCAATTCGAAGCCGTGAACATTGCCCTCGCGGTTGTTGATCGGGGTGGACACCTGAAAATTGAACAACGGATCGGTGTCGTTCGCGATCACGTCGTAATCGGCCAGAACCGAATCCACGAAAGCCTGGTCGAGCTGGCCGTTGGGGCCCAGATTCGCCTGGAACTGCGCCGATGCCGCCGCCACGTTTCCATTGTTGGCATCGATCAGCGCCGTCATGGTGAACAGGCTGACATCGCTCAGCACCGCCCCCAGACTGCCGATCTCGGCAAGCGCGGCGCCCGAACGCGTTCCGGGTGCCCCTGTCGTGGGATCGCGCAAGCCGAACAGGTTTTGTTCGACCTGGCCGACCCCGACGAAGTTCTTCACCTTCTTGAAGAAGAAGGCACCCGACACGAAGCTGGTCGGGGCGAAGTACCATTCCAGCGAGACGTCGAAATTCTCCGACACCAGCGGCTGCAGATTGGGGTTGCCCTGGTTGCCGCCCGAAACGCCGCCCAGAAAGGTCGGACGGTCCGGAGCATTGGCCGATTGCGAGGCGAACAGATTGCCGTAATCGGGCCGCGCCAGCGTTTTCGAATAGGACACGCGCGCCACGACATCGTCCATTGGCTCGATCCGGAAATCGACCGATGGCAGCAGTTTGTTGTATTCGCCCGAGCGCGTGATCTCGGCGATATTGCCGCTGGCGACGCGGGTGAAGTCATTGTCCGAATCCCACTCGATCCGCAGCGGCTGGTCGACGCGCGAGAACGAGGTGGTCTTGGTGTTTTCCCAGCGCAGACCGGCCACGACATTGGCGGGACGACCGCCAAGCGTGCCATCCCAATTGTACTGCGCATAGGCCGACCAGGTTTCCTCGCCGACATCGTCGAACTCATTGCCGGTGATGTCGTTGGGATTGCCCTGCGCCGCATAGAACGGCTCGAAGATCTGGAACAGGTCGACCGCATTGCCCCGGAAGACGGTGTCCGCATTGCCGACCGTGAACTTGCTGAATTTGCACGAGAGGCAGAATTCCTCGATCAGGCCGCCTGCCTGAGCCTGGATATCGCCCACATTGTTGATGCCCCAGTCGCCCAGCGTCTGCTGGGTCTGTGTGCGCGCGCTGGTCATGCTGGAATCGATGTAGCGCGCGCCGATGTCGAAGCGGCTGCCTTCGGCGAACTCCCAGCTCAAATCCGCGCTGAACTGGTCGACCCGGTGGCGCTGGCGCGAAGCGTTGGTGCGCTGGATCTGCGAACCCAGATCGCCGATGTCGAGCACGCCGTTGTTGTTGCCGCGGTCGTCCGCCGTCCCCCGGATTCCGTCATTGCCCAGCCCGCTGTCGTTGAGCGTCCATTGCTGGATCGGTGCCGAACCGGAGAAATCGACCGAATGGCCATCGACCACCGGTGCGCCCATCGAGAACAGCGTCGAGCTGGCGCCATTGGCGGCATCCGGACGCGAGTTGGACAGCGAGTGGTTGCCGTCGAGCCGCAGGGTGAAGCCGCTGGCGATTTCCCACTCTGCGTTCAGCCCGAACGACTGCAGCTCGGTTTCCACGGCTCGGAACTGCTGTTCCAGGCCCAGATCCTTGGTGCCGAATCCGCTGCCCTCCTCAATGAAGACGGCAGTCGGAACGGCATCGCTGGGGTCAAAGGTGATGCTGTCGAAAGGACGGTTGAACCAATTGGTCTGGTCGGTGCGCTCCTCGCTCTGGCTGTTGCGCACGAACATGGCATCGGCGGTGAAGGTGAGCGTTTCGACCGGTCGGAACTGCACGGTGCCAGCCACATTGATGCGCTCGCGCTCGAATTCGGAATAGTGATAGCGGCTGTCGTTGGGCACCGCCACCAGCGTTGCGGGATCAGCGGGCGCACCGGTAACAACGGTCGACGGCCCACGGCCCGGAAAGCTGGAAAAGGGCTGAACGTTCCAGGCATTGGAGGTGGCGCTGACCGCCTCGCTCTCGCGCTTCTGATAGGCGCCGAACAGCGACACGCCGAAGGTTTCTTCCGGGTCGGACCAGGTCAGCACGCCCGAGACTTCGGGATCCACCCGGAAATCCTCGTTGCTCAGATCGTAGAGCGCCTTGGCACCGACCGAGCCGCGCAGGCCGCTCCCGGCAATGCTGAGCGGCTGCGCGGTGACGATGTTGATCGCCGCGCCAATGCCCCCCGAAGGGATCGCGGCGCGCCCGGTCTTGTAGACCTCGAGGCGCTGCACGCCTTCGGAGGCGAGGTTGTTGAAATCGAAGGATCGGCCGGTGGCGCGGCTGAAGTCCACATCCTGGTCGCCGCCCACCGCATTCACGAAGGTCGTGGCAATCTGCCGACCGTTGACGGTGACGAGGTTGAACTGCGGGCCGAAACCGCGAACCGTGACCTGCGAGCCCTCGCCGTTCACACGGCTGATCGACACGCCCGGGATGCGTTGCAGGGATTCGGCCAGATTGGTGTCGGGGAATTTGCCGATGTCTTCCGCCGAGATGGCATCGACCACGCCATAGGCTTCGCGCTTGATGTCCATCGCCCGCTCGAGGCTCGCTCGCACGCCGGTAACGACGATCACATTTTCGGTATCGACCGTTCCGGGAGCGGAATCCTGCGCCCAGGCGACGGGGGCGAAGGCGCCCAGCGCCACGACGGAGCAACCCGCCGAAAGAGCCGCGCGACCGAACCGGCCGGACGAGCCAATGCTTGGAACGCGACTGCGAAGGACGCGAGTCCTGGAATTTCTCATGATGCCTCTCCCTGATGCGACGGCATTTCTTGCCGTTCTGCACAACTCTCAACTTCGCGGACACCGCCTTCACCGCCCGAAACGTGCGTGATAGCGCTACCAACTAGCCAGAAGTATCACGTTGCCCCTTGGTGTCAAGCTGGAACCTTCGCAGCGAACCTTCGGCGGCGCCAAATTGGTAGCGATACCAGATTCGTCCGGAATGGCGGATCGGCCGGGCGGACGATTTGCGGCGCCAGTCCGCGAGCGAGCGGGAGCCCAAGCCTGTTTGCCGGTACGGTTGGGCCGGGCTCTCCGATCGCCATCTCGCCGTTCCGCGAATCGATGGATCGATGGATCGATGGATCGATGGTGCGGGCCCGCCGCGTTTGCTGCCATCCTTCATCCGGACGCTGTGTCCTCGCTCGCTCCGCGAGGCGGTTGACAAGCCTGCCGGGGCAAATCATGGTAGCGCTACCAGATAAACGGCGCGTCCAGACGCCGATCTACAGGGAGAGGATAACCATGCGCAAATTGTTGCGAGCGAGCCTGGCTGCGTCTGTCGGATTCATGGCGCTGTCGGGCCCTCTGGCGCTGCCCGTCTCGGCACAGGAGCGCGCTGCGCAAGCCACCGCGCCGGCGGCTGCGAGCATCGCTCGTCCGTTCCCCGATGCGCCCTATTGGAATGCCGCCCTGCCGGTCGAGCAGCGGGTTGCCGATCTGCTCGCGCGCATGACGCTGGAGGAAAAGGTCGCGCAGATCATCACGGTCTGGGACAGCAAGGGCGAGATCCAAGCCCCCGATCACAGCTTTGATCCGGCCAAGGCCAGCGCCGCCTATCCCGACGGGATCGGACAGATCGCCCGGCCTTCCGATACCAGCGGCCCCGCCAGTCCGCGCACCACGCCGCGGCGGAGCATTGAGGACAGCGTCCAATATGTGATCGATGCCCAGACCTGGGCCATGGAAAACACGCGGCTCGGGATTCCGGTGCTGTTTCACGAAGAATCCCTCCACGGATTTGCGGCGCGCGATGCAACCGCTTTTCCCCAGTCCATCGGCCTTGCCAGCACATGGGATCCCGATCTCGTGCGGGAGATCAACGATCTGATCGCTGGCGAGGTCCGCGCGCGCGGCGTCCACCTGGTTCTCTCCCCAGTCGTGGATGTCGCGCGCGATGCACGGTGGGGCCGGATCGAGGAGACCTTCGGCGAAGACCCCTTTCTGGTCGGCGAAATGGGCGTGGCCTCGGTGGAGGGGCTGACCGGCATCGGCACCGATCGCCGCCTGCGCGATGGCCAGGTGATGGCCACGCTCAAGCACATGACCGGCCATGGCCAACCCGAAAGCGGGGTCAATGTCGCGCCTGCGCAGATCAGCGAGCGGACCTTGCGCGAGATGTTCTTCCCGCCCTTCGAACAGGTCGTCACCCGCACCGCGATCGACGCGGTGATGGCCAGCTACAACGAGATCGACGGCATCCCGAGCCATGCCAACGGCTGGCTGCTCAACGATGTGCTGCGCGGCGAATGGAACTACCAGGGCGCGGTGGTGAGCGACTATTACGCGATCGAGGACATGGCCCGGCTGCACCGGATCGTGCCCGATTTCAAAGCGGCAGGCGAGCTGGCGCTGGTCTCGGGTGTCGATGTCGACCTACCCGAAGGCGCCGGGTTCGAGCATTTGGTCGAAAGCGTGCGCGAGGGCAGCGTGACGCAGGAAGCGGTGGACACCGCGGTGCGCCGGTTCCTCACCATGAAGTTCAACGCCGGCCTGTTCGACGACCCCTGGCCGGACCTGCAGCTATCCCTGACGTCCAACGGGCCGGAAGGCGTGGCGCTGGCGTTGAAGGCAGCGGAAAAATCGCTCGTCCTGCTCAAGAACGACGGCGTCTTGCCGCTGGCTTTGCCGGACACGGCTGCAGCCAATAAGCCGACGGTCGCGGTAATCGGCCCCAATGCCGATGTCGCGCGTCTGGGCGGTTATTACGGCGAGCCGCGCGCGAGCGTTACGCCGCTCCAAGGCATCCGCGCGCTGGTGGGGGACCGCGCCGAGATCGTGCATTCGCTGGGGGTGGAAATCGTCAAGGGCGACAGCGACTGGTGGGATGATCCGGTCGAACTGGGCGATCCCGAGGAAAACCGCCGCCGCATCGCGGAAGCGGTCGAGGCGGCGCGGGATGCCGACACGATCCTGCTGTTCATCGGCGACACCGAGAAGACCAGCCGCGAGGCATGGGCCGACACCCACCTCGGCGATCGCACCAGCCTTGATCTGGTGGGCGAGCAGAACGAATTGTTCACCGCGCTCGAGGCATTGGGCAAGCCCATCGTCGCCGTGCTGATCAACGGCCGCCCGCCCAGCTATCTGACCATCGCCGAGCGCGCCGATGCCATCCTGGAGACCTGGTATGCCGGCGAACAGCAGGGCACCGCGATCGCCAATGCGCTGTTCGGGCTCGCGAACCCCGGCGGGAAGATGCCCGTAACCACCGCGCGCAATGTCGGACAATTGCCCAATTTCTACAATTACAAACCCAGCGCACGGCGCGGCTATCTGTTCGACGAGGTGACGCCGCTCTACCCCTTCGGCTTCGGGCTGAGCTACACCAGCTTCGAATTCGGCACACCGACGCTGTCGAGCGCCACGATCGCGCCGGGCGAAGGCGTCACCCTGCGCGTGCCCGTGACGAACACCGGCGATCGCGCGGGAGACGAGGTGGTGCAGGTCTATCTGCGCGACAACATCAGCAGCGTCACCCGGCCGGTGAAGGAGCTTGCCGGCTTCCAGCGCGTGACATTGGAGCCGGGCGAAACCGCCATGGTGGATATCGCCATCGAGCCGCGCGCCTTCATGCTGTGGAACCGCGCCATGGAACGCGTGGTCGAGCCCGGCGAATTCACCCTCATGGTGGGGCCGAATTCGGAAGAACTGGTGGAGACGACGCTGACGGTCGCCCCATGATCGTCAACCGGCGAGGTGCCATCGGGCTGTTGGCGGGCGGCAGCCTGTCGGTGCTGGCCATAGCCCAGTCGCCCGCCGCCTTCGCGCAAGCGTCGGTCCCGCTCTACAAGGATGCGCGCGCGCCGATCCCGGCGCGGGTGGCCGACCTGATGGCGCGGATGACGCTGGCCGAGAAAATCGCCCAGATCCGCACCGCATGGACGGCCAAGGGCAACATGATCGACGGTCTGGCCTTCAATCCGGTCAAGGCAAGCGCGGCCTTCCCCGACAATATCGGCCATGTCACCCGCCCGTCGGACAAGCGCGGCGTACCCGGCATCACCGGAGCGGCGGGCGGCACCGCGGCGCGCTGGCGCACTCCGCGCGAGACGGTCGATTTCATCAATTCGCTGCAGCGCTGGGCATTGGAGGACACCCGGCTCGGCATCCCGGTGCTGGTTCACGAGGAATCGCTCCACGGCTACATGGCGACCGAGGCGACCATGTTCCCGCAAGCGATCGCGCTGGCCGGCACATTCGACACCGATCTGATGCGCGCGGTGCAATCGGTCATCGCCCGCGAGGTCCGGGCACGCGGGGTCCCGCTGGTGCTCAGCCCGGTGGTCGATATCGTGCGCGATCCGCGCTGGGGGCGGATCGAGGAATGCTGGGGCGAATGCCCCCATCTCTGCGCCGAGATGGGGGTGGCGGCGGTCGAGGGCCTGCAAGGGCCCGGCCGGTTCGAACGGCTGGCACCGGGCAAGGTCTTCGCCACGCTCAAGCACATGACCGGTCACGGCCAGCCCGAGGCGGGCAACAACATCAGCCCGGCGCAGCTCTCGGAACGCGAACTGCGCGAGAACTTCCTCCCGCCGTTCCGCGAGATCGTGCGCCGCACCAGCGTCGGCGCGGTGATGCCCAGCTACAACGAGATCGATGGGGTGCCCAGCCACGCCAACGCCTGGCTGCTGGGCGATGTGCTGCGCGGCGAATGGGGCTTCGACGGCATCGTCGCCAGCGATTACGGCGGGGTCCACGAACTGGCGACGCTGCACAAGGTGGCGCGCGATCTCGAGGATGCGGCGCATCAGGCGCTGCTGGCCGGCGTCGACAGCGAATTGCCCGAAGGCACGGCCTTTGCCGTGCTGGAGGAAGCGGTCGAGGCCGGGCGCATCCCCGCGGCGCTGGTCGATACCGCCTGCGCCCGCATGCTCACCTTCAAGTTCCGCGCCGGCCTGTTCGAGAGCCCCTTTGGCAGCTGGGAGCAGACCCAGGCGCTCACCGGCAATGCGGAGGCGCGCGCGCTGGCGCTCGAGGCGGCGAGGAAGTCGATGTGCCTGCTCACCAACAAGGGCGCGCTGCCTCTCGACGAGAACCGCATGGGCCGGGTTGCGGTGATCGGTCCCAACCATGCGATCACCCGGCTGGGCGGCTATTCCAGCGTGCCCAGGCAGACGATCAGTCTGATCGAGGGTTTGCGCCAGGTCGCACCCGCCGGTGATTTCGTCACCGCGCAGGGCGTCTTCATCACCACCAGCGAGGACCGCTCGCAAAGCGACGTGCAGCTTGCGCCGCGCGCGGAAAACCTGCGCCTGATCGCCCGGGCGGCGGAGGTGGCGCGCAGCGCCGACACGGTGATCCTCGCGATCGGCGACACCGAACAGACCAGCCGCGAGGGCTTCGCCACCACCCATCTGGGCGACCGGACCGATATCGATATCGTCGGCGAGCAGAACGAATTGGTCGACGCCCTGTCCGCCGTCTGCCGCGAACGCGGCACGCCGCTCATCGTCTGCGCGATCAACGGCCGTCCGCCGAGCTGGCCCAATGTGATCGGCAAGGCGGATGCCGTGCTCGAATGCTGGTATCCCGGGCAGGAAGGCGGCATCGCCATGGCGGAGGCGCTGCTGGGGCGGATCAACCCCGGCGCCAAGCTGCCGGTCAGCGTGGTGCGCAACGAGGGGCAGATCCCGCTGTTCTACAACCGCAAGCCCAGCAGCCGCCGCGGCTATCTGTTCGACGACGCCAGCCCGCTGTTCGCCTTCGGCCACGGGCTCAGTTACACCAGTTTCGAAATATCCGCGCCGCGGGTCGCCAAATCCGCTTTCGGCACGGGCGAGGAGGTGGCGGTCGAAGTCGATGTCGCCAACACCGGTCCGCACGCGGGCGACGAGGTGGTCCAGCTCTACATCACCCGCCACTCGGTCTCGGTGACCCGCCCCCTGCTCGAACTCAAGGGCTTCCGCCGCGTCACCCTCGAGCCGGGCGAAAGCCGCACGCTGACCTTCACCATCACCCCCGCGCAGCTTGCGTTCTGGAACCGCGCCATGGTCGAGGTGAACGAGCCGGGGCCGGTGGTGCTCGCGGCGGGCAACAGCAGCGCCCGTCTCGAAGCCACGGAGATCGTGATATCGTGACCCTCGAGACCGCATTCCCGCTGTCGCGCCGCAACGCGCTGGCCGGGCTTGCCGCCCTGCCCCTGCTCGGTTGCGCAAGGGTCGGGCCGGCCACCACGGGGCCCGTTCCCGCGACTGCGTTATTCCCACCCGTCGCCGACAGCCTCGACAGCCTCGCGCGGCGCTCCGGGCGGCGCTGGGGCAGCGCGATCAACTGGAATGCGGGGACCGCCGGGGCCTCGATCCAGAACCCGCGCTACACCGACATCATCCGCGCCGAATGCGGGGTGGTGGTGCCCGAAAACGAGCTCAAATGGCAGGCGGTCCGGCCCGCGCCCGAGCGCTACGATTTCGCCCGGATGGACGCGATCGCCGGCTGGGCTGCGGCCAATGGCCAGGCGCTGCGCGGACACACGTTGCTGTGGCACCGCCCGCAATGGTTTCCCGAATGGCTCAACACCTATGATTACGGCGCCAACCCGGTGCGCGAGGCCGAGCGGCTGCTGACCGATCACATCCGCACGGTGACCGAGCGCTATCGCGGCCAGATCACCAGCTACGATGTCGTCAACGAGGCGATCGATCACGACACCAACGCCGCGATCGAGACCAGCATGAGCCGCGCGATGGGCAGCCCCGAGGCGGTGCTCGATCTCGCCTTCCACACCGCGCGCGACCAGCTGCCCGAAGGCGAGCTGGTCTATAACGACTACATGAGCTGGGAGCCGGCGCATGCCGCGCATTGCAAGGATGTGCTGCGGCTGCTCGAGGGCTTCCGCAAGCGCGGCGTGCCCGTCGATGCGCTGGGCATCCAGTCGCATATCGAAATCTTCTCGCTCGACCCCGCAAGCGGCGTCGGCCCCTATCGCGAGCGCGAATGGCGAAGCTTCCTCGATGAGGTTGTGGCGATGGGGTACCGGCTGCTGGTCACCGAATTCGACGTGAAGGACAAGGCGCTGCCGAGCGGGATCGCGGCGCGCGATGCGAAGATCGCCGACTATACCCGGCGTTATTTCGACCTGATGCTCGACTATGACGAACTCGGCGACGTTCTCGCCTGGGGCATGGTCGACCGGTTCAACTGGCTGCAGGGCTTCGCTCCGCGCGACGACGGGCTGGAAGTGCGCGGCACGCCCTATGCCAGCGATTACGGCGCCAAGCCGATGCGTCGGGCGATCGCCGGCGCCTTGCTGGCGGCTTCCGCCTGATCGAGAGCTCCCGGCCGCTCCATCGGAGTGGCGCCCAATAAAACGGCCGGCGTTGCAGCCGGCCGTCTTGCTTTCGTCTGCGCCCCCGCGGATCCGCAGCCGGACCTAGCCCGTCATCTCCTCAAGCTCCTTGCCCTTCGTCTCGACGATGAGCGCCTTCACCAGGAACCAGCTGATTACCGCAGCCGCGGTATAGAGCGCGTAGGTCCCCGCCAGCCCCAGCCCGCTCGCCATCGAGGGGAAGCTCTGGACCACCAGATAGTTCGCGCCCCATTGCGCCAGCCCCGCCACCGCCAGCGCGCTGCCGCGCATCTGGTTGGGGAACATCTCGCCCAGCATCACCCACATCACCGGGCCCCAGGAGAAGTTGAAGAAGATCACATAGAGATTGGCCGCAACCAGCGCAGTGTAGCCCGCCATCTCGCCCAGCATCAGATTCCCCGCCGCATCGGTGCCCGCGCCCGAAAACGCCCATGTCATCGCGCCCAGCGTCACCGCCATGCCCGCCGAGCCGATCATCAGCAGCGGCTTGCGGCCGATCCGGTCGATCAGCACCAGAGCGGCGAGCACGGCAGCGATCGAGACCGCGCCCGAGACGATGTTGCGCTCCAGCGCGACCTCTTCCGAGACCCCGGCCAGCCGCCACAGCGTCTCGCCATAATAGAAAATGATGTTGATTCCGACGAACTGCTGGAAGGTGGCGAGCATGATTCCGGCCCAGACGATGGGGCGGAAGACAAACCGGCCGCCCGTGATGTCCTTCAATCCCGGGCGGTGATCGGCCACGAAGCTGGCGCGGATCTCGCCCACCTTGCGCGCCGCCTCGGCGGGGCCGAACAGCTGGGTCAGCACCGTCTCCGCCTCGGCGTTGCGACCGCGGCTGACGAGGTATCGCGGGCTTTCCGGGATGAACAGCAAGGCCACCAGAAACACCACCGCGGGGAAGGCCTGAGCCAGATACATCCAGCGCCACGCCTCGCGCCCGCCGAGCTGCCCCAGCGAATCGCCCGCGCTCTGGGCGAGGAAATAATTCACCACGAAGGCCGCGGTCAGACCGATGATGATCATCACCTGCTGCAGCGTGGTCAGCCGCCCGCGGATATTGGCCGGCGCCACTTCGGAAATATACAGAGGCGACAGCACCGACGCGGCGCCCACCGCCATCCCGCCGGCGAAACGCGCCAGCACGAACATGGCGTGGACATCGGTGAAGCCCTGGATCAGCGCTCCTACCAGAAACAGCAGCGCGGATATCAGCATCACCTTGCGGCGCCCGATCGCATCCGCCAGCCGGCCCGCCAGGAAGGCCCCGACCGCGCAGCCCAGCAGCAGCGAACCGACGGTGAAGCCCAGCGCCGCCTCGCTCAGGCCGAATTCGGCGGTCAGCCCGCCCTGCGTGCCGTTCACTGCCCCGCTGTCATAGCCGAACAGCAGCCCGCCGATCGTGGCGACCGCGACGATCGCCGAGATCAGCGCCATGTTGACGCGATTGGCGTCGAGTTGCGTGGTTGTCATAATTCCCCTCTCCCGTGCCCGAACTTTGGTCCGGTGCGCATAATGGTAGCGCTACCATGAACCGAGTCGCGGCTGCACGCAAGTCGCTTTCTGTTCGGATGGTGGGGATGTGGCCGCATCGACCAGCGACGCGCCTTGCCGCGCACACCACGAAACCGCGAGGTGGAGGTCTGGAAGATGGCAGAAGAGTGCTCGCAAGAGCCGAAAGCCCGGCGCTGGCGAAAAATGGTGCCCAGAAGAGGACTCGAACCTCCACGACCTTGCGATCGCCAGCACCTGAAGCTGGTGCGTCTACCAATTCCGCCATCTGGGCACGGGGTAGGAGCGGGCCACTAGCCGCTCTGTTTGCACCCGTCAACCGCCTGCATCGCTCTTGCTCAAAAGAATTTGTGCACAAGCCTTTGGGCGGCGGATCGGGGTTGGCGCAATTGGGCCGTTGCCTCGGGCGGTTGGCTGATGCAAAGGCGTGCTATCAATGCCGACGGCGCAGGCGAAATCCGGCGCTGCGGCAGACACGCACTGAACTCACGGGACACACAGCATGCGCGACACACTGATCACGATCTTTGGCGGCGGCGGGTTTCTTGGCCGGCACATCACCCAGCAACTCACCGCAGCCGGTGCGCGCGTGCGCATCGCGCAGCGCAACATCCGTATCGCGCAGGATGTCAAACCCTTGGGCAATCTGGGGCAGACCCAGCTTGTCGCCGCCGATATCACCAAGCCGCAATCGGTGGAGCGCGCGGTGCATGGTGCGGACGCGGTGATCAACCTGGTGGGAATCCTCAAGGGCGATTTCGACGCGGTGCATCATGTCGGCGCGGGCAATGTCGCCCGGGCTGCCGCGGCAGCCGGATGCGCGGCGCTGGTGCATGTCTCGGCGATCGGCGCCGACGCCGGTTCCAAGAGCGCCTATGGCCGCAGCAAGGCCGATGGCGAGGCTGCGGTGCGCGCTGCCTTCCCCACTGCCACCATCCTGCGCCCCTCGATCGTCTTCGGCCGCGAAGACCAGTTCGTGAACCGCTTTGCCGGGCTGATCGCAGCGCTGCCGGTGGTGCCCGTGATCGGCGGCAAGGCGAAGTTCCAGTCGGTCTATGTCGATGATG
>JAHJWA010000134.1 GCA_018828205.1 Alphaproteobacteria bacterium | reverse complement strand
TAGGCGCTGTTGACCTCGTAGCGGTGGCGATGGCGTTCCGAGATCGTGGTCGCGCCGTGATAGAGCTGCGAGACATGGCTGTTGCCCGTCAGCGCCGCGTCATAGGCGCCCAGCCGCATGGTTCCGCCCAGATCGCCGTCCTCGGCGCGCTGTTGCAGACCCGCTTCGCTCATCCATTCCGTGATGATGCCCACCACGGGTTCGTTGGTGGCGCCGAATTCGGTCGATGAGGCGGCACTGAGGCCGGCCTCGCGCGCGCCCTCGATGCAGGCCATCTGCATGCCCAGGCAGATCCCGAAAAACGGCACCTTGCGCTGGCGCGCGAACCGGACCGCGGCGATCTTGCCTTCGGACCCGCGCTCGCCGAAGCCGCCGGGAACCAGGATCGCGTGCAGCGGCTCGAGCTGCGCGGCGATATCGCTGTCGTCCTGCTCGAAGACCTCGGCATCGATCCAGCGGATGTTGACCTTGACGCGATGCGCCATCCCGCCGTGGACCAGCGCCTCGTTGAGCGATTTGTAGGCGTCGGGCAGACCGACATATTTGCCCACCACCCCGATGGTGACCTCGCCCTCGGGGTTGGAATAGCGATCGACGACATCGTACCAGCGCGTGAGATCGGGCTCGGGCGCATCGGTGATGCCGAAGCCGCGCAGAACCTCGCGGTCGAGCCCCTCGCCGTGATATTGCAGCGGCACCGAATAGATCGAGGGCGCGTCGAGCGCGGGGATCACCGCTTCGGCGCGGACGTTGCAGAACTGCGCGATCTTGCGCCGGTCGCTCTCGGGAATCGGGCGCTCGGCGCGGCACAGCAGCATGTCGGGCTTGATCCCCAGGCTCGCCAGTTCGCGGACCGAGTGCTGCGTGGGCTTGGTCTTCAGCTCGCCCGCCGCGGCGATATAGGGCACCAGCGTGACGTGGATCGAGAGCGTCTGCAGCGGTTCGAGCTCGTTCCGCATCTGGCGGATCGCCTCCATGAAGGGCAGGCTCTCGATATCGCCCACCGTGCCGCCGATTTCGCAGAGGATAAAATCATGGTCGCCCTGGTCGGCGAGCGCGAATTCCTTGATCGCGTCGGTGACATGCGGGACCACCTGCACGGTCGCGCCCAGATAGTCGCCGCGGCGCTCCTTGGCGATGATCTGCTGATAGATCCGCCCCGAGGTCACATTGTCCGACTGGCGCGCGGAAACGCCGGTGAAGCGCTCGTAATGGCCCAGATCGAGATCGGTCTCGGCGCCGTCGTCGGTCACATAGACCTCGCCGTGCTGATAGGGGCTCATCGTCCCCGGATCGACATTGAGATAGGGGTCGAATTTGCGAATGCGGACCTTGTAGCCGCGCGCCTGCAGCAACGCTGCAAGCGATGCCGCCATGAGACCTTTGCCGAGCGAGGAGACCACGCCGCCGGTGATGAATATGTACCGCGCCATGGGAGGTGGCTGTTAGTCGTGCATAGGGAGTCGGCGCAAGCGCATTCGGCAGATGGAACCCGCCGCAGCGCGTTCAATCCACAGAAGTCTGCGCGCCGCGTGCCCTATTGCGCGAGCGGATCGCTAGCGGGAGCGGTCGCGGGCTCGGCCGGGGCGGCTGCCGGGGCTGCGGCGCCACCGAGCGGGCTGCCGCCCAGCGGGTCGCTGCCCAGCGGGTCGTTGCGCTCGATCGGCGCGACATCGCGGTCGAGCGTGGTTTCCAGCGTGTCCGCACCGCCGCTGCTGGCGGCCACCGCGGCCAGCGCGATCGACAGCGCCACGAACGCCACCGCGAGCCAGCGGGTCGAACGGGTGAGGAAATCCGCCGCGCCGCGCGCGCTGAGCATTCCCGTCGGGCTGCCGCCGATGCCGAGGCCGCCGCCTTCCGAACGCTGCATCAGGATGACGCCGACCAGGGCTGCGGCGACGATCGCCTGGATGATGGTAAGGAAGAGAAACATGGGAATTCCGTATCAGGGTGTGACCAGCGCATCTAGGCGCAGCCGCGCGCCGCGACAAGGCCGCGACAGGAGAGCACGCGTATTTACGCCTCTTCGGTTTCCGAGGCGGCCACCGCAATGCCGAGGAAGCTCTCGGCGGACAGGCTCGCCCCGCCCACCAGCGCACCGTCGACATCGGGCAGCGCGAGGATCTCGCGGGCGTTGTCGGGCTTGACCGAACCGCCGTAAAGAATGCGCACCGCGGGGCCCGCTTCCTCGCCATAGGTCTCGACCAGCAGCGCGCGAATCGCGGCGTGCATGGCGGCGATATCCTCGAGGCTCGCGGTCTTGCCGGTGCCGATCGCCCAGATCGGTTCATAGGCCACCGTGACCTTCTCGCCCGCATTGTCGGTCTCGGGAAGGCTGGTCCTGAGCTGGTCGAGCACGAAGCTTTCTGCCTGACCCGCGTCGCGCGTGGCTTCGCTCTCGCCGCAGCACAGGATGATTCTCAGACCCGCATCGAGCGCCGAGCGGACCTTGGTCGCGACCAGCGCGTCGGTTTCGCCATGCGCGCTGCGGCGTTCGCTGTGCCCCAGAATGACGAATTTCGCCCCCGAATCGGCCACCATCGTCGCGGAGATGTCGCCGGTGTGCGCGCCATCGGGATCGCAGCTGCAATCCTGGGCGCCCACGCCGATCTGCTCGGCTTCGCGATGGACCGCGTGAATCAGCGTGAAAGGCGGCGCGATCGCCACCTCCACTTTCATGTTCCGCTGGGCGGCACGATCGATCGCCCGTGCTTCGGGAAGCATGGCGCGGGTGCCGTTCATCTTCCAGTTTCCAACGATGTAGGGCCGTTCGGCCATGCGCTCATCCTGCTATCGTGTGTGAGTGATCCGCCGATATGGGCGTGGCGGGGCGGCTCCGCTAGCCGAGCGAGCGTTCCGCGTCAAAACCTTCGCCACCTGTTGCGGCAAGGTCGCAGCGCGGATAAAGCGACCCTCGACGGCCCCGCGCGGGACCTTCGGTTTCGCCTGCACCATCGCATTTTTCGGATAGCTTCCTGTCATGCTTCAGTTTTTCCGCAGTTTCTTCAAGTCGAAGATCGGCCTGGCGATCACTTTCGTCTTTCTTGGCCTGATCGCTTTCGCCTTCGCCAGCAGCGATGTCGCCAATACGGGGATGTTCGGCGGTGTGGCCGGCGGGGAGCGCGTGGCCGTTGTTGGCGACGAGCGGATCGACAGCGCCGAACTGGCCCAGTCGGCGGGCTCCGCGCTGGATCGGCTGCGGCAGGAGAATCCGTCCCTGTCGATGCCCGCCTTCATCGCGCAGGGCGGGCTGGAAGAAGTGCTCGACCAGCTGATCGCGCGCTATTCGATCTCGACCTATGCGCAACGCTTCGGTCTTCGCGCCGGCGACAATCTCATCAACAGCGAAATCCGGCAGATCGGTGCCTTCCGCGGCCCCGACGGCAATTTCAGCGCCGATGCCTACAATCAGGCGCTCGCCGCGCAGGGTCTGTCCGATGCCATCGTCCGCCAGGATATCGGTTCGGGCCTGCTCGCGCAGCAGATGCTGACCCCCGCCAGCTTCGGCGCGACCATCCCGCGCTCGCTGGCGACGCGCTATGCCCGGCTGTTCAAGGAACGCCGCGAGGGCGCGATCGGCTTCCTGCCCTCGGGCGCCTTCTTCCCGGACAGCGATCCCAGCGCGGCGCAGCTGCAGGCCTATTATCAGGAAAACCGCGGCGACTTCATCCGCCCCGAACGCCGCGTGATCCGCTATGCGCTGTTCGGCGAGGATGCGATCGCCGATGCCATCGCCCCGACCGACGCCGAGATCGCGGCGCGTTATGAAGAAAACCGCGCGCAGTACGCCGCCAGCGAGAGCCGCAGCTTCACCCAGCTGATCGTGCCCACACAGGCCGCCGCGCAATCCATTCGCCAGCGCGTCGCCGGGGGCGCGTCCTTCGAGGCGGTGGCGCAGGAGGCCGGTTTCCGCGCTTCCATACTGGCAGACCAGTCGCGCGCCGATGTCGCCGACGACGCCTCGCCAGGGGTGGCGCAGGCCTATTTCGCCGCGGCGCGCGGCGCGATCACCGAGCCGACGCGCAGCGCGCTGGGCTGGCATGTCGCACGGGTCGATGCGGTCGAGACCGCGCAGGGTCGCAGCCTCGCCCAGGTCCGCGACGAGCTTGCAGCCACGATCCGCGAGGAGAAGCGGGTCCGCGCGCTGGTCGATCTCGCGGCGCAGATCGAGGAACGGATCGACGATGGCGAGACGCTGACCGCGATCGCGCAGGATCTCGATCTCGAGGTTCGCAACACTCGTCCGGTCACCGCCGATGGCGGCATCTACGGGACCCAGGGCGAGACCATCGCCGAGGAAATCGCGCCCGTGCTCGCGACCGTCTTCCAGATGGAGGAAAGCGAGCCGCAGGTCGGTGAAGTGGCGCGCGGCGAGACCTTCGCGGTCTTCGAGGCGGCCGCGGTGACCGCTTCGGCCGCCGCGCCGCTGGCGGAGATCCGCGAGGATGTGATCACGAGCTGGAAGCTGGCGCAGGGTTCGCAGGCCGCACGCGCCGCGGCGGACCGGGTGCTGGCGCGGCTCCGCGATGGCGCCACCATGGCGAGCGCGCTGGCCGCGGAGGAAGCCACCCTCCCCGCCGCAGAGCAGATCGCGCTGACCCGCGAGGACCTCGCCCGGCGCGGCGACCAGCAGATCCCCCCGCCGCTCGCGCTGCTGTTCAGCATGGCGCAGGGTACCAGCAAGCGGCTCGAGGCGACCAACGACCTCGGCTGGTTCGTGGTCGATCTCGACGCGATCGAACTGGGCGAGATGGCAAACGACGATCCCTTGATCGCGCAGGCGCAGTCGCAGCTGGGCGACACCGTGGGCCAGGAATACGCCGATCAGCTGGTGATCGCGGTGCGCGAAGCGATGGGGGTCGAACGCAACCAGACCGCCATCGACGCGGTCCGCCGCCAGTTGACCGGCGAGCGCTAGGAGGCGGCGCTGACCCGGTCGCAGGGCGCCCAGCACGCCGCAGCCGAACTGGCCGCCGGTCGCCCGGCGCTGGTCTGGCGGCGGGTGCTCGCCGATACGCAAACGCCGGTGGGCGCCGCGCTCAAGCTGTTCGAGCCCGAGCGCGGTGATTTCCTGCTCGAATCGGTCGAGGGCGGCGAGGTCCGCGGGCGCTACAGCCTGCTCGGCCTCGCGCCCGATCTCGTGTTCCGCGCGGATGGCGATAGCGCCAAGATCAACCGCGACTGGGCGCAGGATCGCGAGGCCTTCGCCGCCTGCGGTTCCGGCACGCTCGCGGCCCTGCGCGAACTGGTCGCGGAATGCCGGATCGACGTCCCCGACGAACTCCCGCCGGTGCTGTCCTGCCTGGTCGGCTATTTCGGCTACGAGACCATCGCGCTGGTCGAGGACCTGCCGCGCGCTCCCGCCGGCGGGCTCGACCTGCCCGACATGATGTTCGTGCGCCCGACGCTGATTCTCGTGTTCGACACTCTGACCGACATGCTGTTCTGCGTCGCGCCGCTATGGTCGAATGTCGATTCGACCGTTTGCGAGCAATTGGATTCGGTCGAAAAGCGCATCGACGAGGCGCTCGAGCGGTTGATGCACCCTGTGCAAGCATTGCCAGCGGGTGCGAAAATGCCCGGTCAGGCGGTGCTGACGCCCCAACTCGCGGCCTCCGATTACAAGTCCATAGTGTTGAAAGCGCAGGATTATATCGTCGCGGGTGACATCTTCCAGGTCGTCCTCGCGCAACGTTTCACCTGCCCCTTCCCGCTCCCCCCCATCGAACTCTACCGTGCGCTGCGCCGGGTGAACCCCTCCCCCTTCCTCTACTTCCTTGATCTTCCGGGATTTTCCGTTGTCGGCTCGAGCCCCGAAATCCTCGTCCGGGTCCGCGATGGCGAAGTGACCGTGCGCCCGATCGCCGGGACCCGCCCGCGCGGCGCCACGCCGCAGGCGGATCGCGAGGCCGAGCAATCGCTGCTCTCGGACGCCAAGGAATGCGCGGAACACTTGATGCTGCTCGATCTTGGGCGCAACGACGTTGGCCGCGTCGCGGCGGCGGGCAGCGTCGCTGTGACCGACAGTTTCACCATCGAGCGCTACAGCCATGTCATGCATATCGTGAGCAATGTCGTCGGCCGGCTCGACCCGGCGAAGGATGCGCTGGGCGCGCTGTTTGCGGGCTTTCCCGCGGGCACCGTCAGCGGCGCGCCCAAGCTGCGCGCCTGCGAAATCATCGCCGAGCTCGAACCCGAAGCACGCGGGCCCTATGCCGGCGGAGTCGGCTATTTCGCCCCCGACGGCTCGCTGGACAGCTGCATCGTGCTGCGCACGGCGGTGCTCAAGGACGGCACCATGCATGTCCAGGCAGGCGCCGGGATCACCGCCGACAGCGATCCGGACTACGAGCTGAACGAATGCCTGGCCAAGGCGGGCGCGCTGCGCGCCGCAGCCGAGGAAGCCTTTCGCATCGCGAACGAGAATGGAGACAGCCAGTGAAGTTCAGCCTCTTCACCCTGGCGCTTGCCGCCTGTTCACTGGCGGGTTGCGAGCAGCAGCCCGAGGGCGAACCGATAGCCCGCGCGCAAATCGGCGGCGGCGGTTCGAATGGCAGCGCGGCCGACGACACACCCGCCGACGACGCCGAGCCGACCATCGCCAGCCAGGTCGAATCGGCCTGTCGCTCGGTTATCTTCGAGAACACCTCGCTGACCCATTGCCTCGCTGTCCCGGCCCGCCATCGCATCGCGACGGACCTTTCGGCCGCCGACGGCGGCAATTACCGCAGTCTCTCCGCCTTCGCCGGTTCGCATGATGCAGAGACGATCGCCTTTGCGATGAACGCGGGCATGTTCGACGAGGAGGGCGATCCGATCGGCTATTATGTCGAGGATTCCGAGCGGCTGAAGACGCTCAACACCGCCGATGGCGAGGGCAATTTCCACCTCGAACCCAATGGGGTCTTCTTCGGCAGCGGCGAGAGCTGGGAAATCCGCACCACTGCGGATTTCCTCGCCAATGTCAGCGATCGACCCGAATTCGGTACGCAATCGGGGCCGATGCTGGTTATCGACGGCAAGCTGCACCCGGAAATCTCGAGCGATGGCGAGTCCCGCCTGATCCGCAACAGCGTCGGCGTCGATGCCAAGGGTCGCGCGCATTTCGTGATCTCCAACGCCCCGATTTCCTTCGGCAAGCTGGCGCGCTTCTACCGCGACGAATTGTCGGTCCCCAACGCGCTCTACCTCGATGGCAACGTCTCGGCGCTGTGGAACCCGGCGACCGGGCGGCTCGATACCGGCGCGGCGATCGGCCCCTTGATCGTGGTCGAGAAAAGGGCCAGCGCCGAGGAATGATCTTCGTCCTCGACAATTACGACAGCTTCACCTTCAACCTGGTCCATTACCTGATGGAGCTGGGCGCCGAAGTGCGCGTCGAGCGCAACGATGCGCTGAGCGCGAGCGCGGTGATCGCGAGCGGTGCGAAGGGCGTTCTCATCTCGCCAGGCCCCTGCACCCCCAACCAGGCCGGAATCAGCCTCGATCTGGTGGGCGCCTGCAGCGATGCCCGGCTCCCGCTGTTGGGCGTTTGCCTTGGCCATCAGGCGATCGGCCAGCATTTCGGCGGTCGCGTTGTCCAGGGCGGGCTCATGCACGGCAAGACGAGCGCGGTGACGCATGACGGCAGCGGCGTGTTCGCCGACCTGCCCTCGCCCTTCATCGCCACTCGCTATCACTCGCTGGTGGTCGAGGACATACCCGAGACTCTGGTCGTCAATGCGACCAGCGAGACCCCCGGGCTCGACGGCACCAGCGCAATGGGTTTCCGCCATCGCGACCTGCCGATCCACGGCGTCCAGTTCCACCCCGAGAGCATCGCCACCGAGCACGGCCACGCGCTGCTCGCCAATTTCCTGCGCCTTTGCGGGATTGCTGAGAAGGCGTCGGCGTGAAGCAGCTTCCCGTTCCCGAGGCACGGCTGCGCGAATCCGAGGCCGAGGAAGTGTTCGGCTGGATCCTCGATGGCCAGGTCGAAGACGATGAAATCGGTCGCTTCCTGATCGCGATAACCGATCGCAGCGAAACCAGCGACGAGATCGCCGGTGCCGCGCGCGCGCTGCGCGCCCGGCTCATTCCGATTGCCGCGCCGGACAACGCCGTGGATTGCTGCGGCACCGGCGGCGATGGGCACCACACGCTCAACGTCTCGACCGCGGTGAGCCTGGTGGTCGCCGCGACCGGGGTGCCGGTCGCCAAGCATGGCAACCGCGCCGCCAGCAGCAAGTCGGGCGCCGCGGACACGCTGGAAGCGCTGGGTTTGGATATGGAGGCTGCCGGGCGGACCGCGGAAAAGACGCTGGCCGAGCTCGGCATCTGCTTCCTCTTCGCCAAGAACCACCACCCGGCGATGGCGCGCATCCAGCCGATCCGGCAGCGGCTGGGCAAGCGGACGATCTTCAACCTGATGGGGCCGCTGTCCAATCCCGCTGGCGTCCAGCGCCAGCTCATCGGGATCGCGCGCCCGGCCTATGTCCCGATCTACGCCGCCGCCAAGGCGCGCCTGGGCACCGAACGCACCTTTATCGCCTCGGGTGACGAAGGCATTGACGAATTGAGCCTGGCGGGCGGCAACGAACTCGCCGACGTGCGCGGCGAAGCCTTCGAGATGCGCCGCATCGATGCAGAGATGGCGAAGCTGCCCCATGCGCCGGTCGAGGCGATCCGCGGCGGCGATGCGGTGCACAACGCCAAGGCGCTGAAGGCGCTGCTGGCGGGAGCACCGGGGCCCTATCGCGATGCGGTGCTGTTCAATGCATCCGCCACGCTGATCGTCGCGGGCAAGACCGACGACTGGGCCGAGGGCGCCCAAATCGCCGGCGAGGCGCTCGACAGCGGTGCTGCCGAGGGCCTGCTGGCGCGCTGGATCGCCATGGCGGCGGCGGCATGAACAAGCTGCTGGAAATCTGCGGCGTCAAGCGAGACGAAGTCGACCGGCGTCGCCAGGAGCGCTCGTTGTCCCATCTCGAGCGGCTCGCGGGCGAGCACAGCGCACCGCGCGGTTTCGCCCGGGCTCTGGCCGGCAAAGCGCAGACCGGCTTCGGACTGATTGCCGAGATCAAGCGCGCGAGCCCATCCAAGGGCCTGATCCGCGCAGATTTCGACCCCGCCGCTCATGCCGCCGCTTATCAGGCTGGCGGTGCCGCCTGCCTCTCGGTGCTCACCGATGTGCCCTATTTTCAGGGCCATGACGATTTCCTGGTCGCCGCCCGCGCGGCCTGCGAGCTTCCCTGCCTGCGCAAGGACTTCATGGTCGATACCTGGCAGGTGGCCGAAAGCCGCGCGCTCGGTGCCGATGCGGTGCTGATCATCGTCGCCGCTCTGGACGATGCAACCATGGCCGATATCGAAACCGCCGCGCTCGACCATGGCATGGACGTGCTGGTCGAGGTGCATGATGAGGCCGAGCTCACCCGCGCGTTGAAGCTGAAATCGCGGTTGATCGGCGTCAACAACCGCGATCTGCGCAGTTTCGCGATCGATCTGGCGACCACCGAACGTCTCGCGGGGATGGTCCCGGAGGGCTATCAGCTGGTCTGCGAAAGCGGCATCTTCACGCATGACGACTGCCAGCGCATGGCGCGCCATGGGGTGCGCAGCTTCCTCGTGGGAGAATCGCTGATGCGCCAGGACGATATCGAACGCGCCACCCGCGAGCTCCTTACCGGCAGCACTGCTCGGTGAGCGATCTCAGCCATCTCGATGCCCAGGGCGCGGCGCAGATGGTCGATGTGTCGGGCAAGGCCGACACCATGCGCGAGGCGGTGGCCGAAGGCTTTATCGCGATGACGCCCGAGGTGATCGCCGCGATCCGCGCCGGCGATATCAAAAAAGGCGATGTGCTCGGCACCGCGCGGATCGCTGGCATCATGGCGGCCAAGCGCACCAGCGATCTGATACCCTTGTGCCACCCGCTGCCCCTCGCCAGCGTCAGCATCGACTTCGACTATGTCGAAAGCGGCGTCCGCGTCGAAACCCGCGTCCGCACCAGCGGCAAGACCGGGGTCGAGATGGAAGCGCTGACCGCAGCGAGCGCGGCGCTGCTGACCGTCTACGATATGGCCAAAGCGCTCGACAAGGGCATGGCGATCGGTCCGGTGCGGCTGCTCGCGAAAAGCGGGGGCAAGTCGGGCGCTTGGGTGGCAGAAGCGCAAGAAACGAACCCGGCGTGACCGGGGCGGCTCTGTTGCCGCTCGCCGAAGCACAGCAACGGCTGCTCGCGCTCGCACGCCCGACACCGATCGTCGCGCTGCCGCTTGGCTCATGCATCGGCCATTGCCTCGCCGAGCCGCTCACCGCGGCGCGTCTCCAGCCCGCCGCCGACCTGTCGGCGATGGACGGCTACGCGATCCGCTGGGCCGACCTGCCCGGGCCGTGGGCAATAATCGGCGAAAGCGCGGCGGGGCGGCAGTTCGACGGTATGGTGCGCCCCGGCGAGGCGGCCCGCATCTCGACCGGCGCGATCGTGCCCGAAGGCGCCGATACGATCCTCGTCCAGGAAGACGCCGCGCGCCGCGGCGACGCATTGCGGCTCACCGGCGACGGCCCGCCCCACCAGGGCGCGCATATCCGCAGCGCGGGGCATGATTTCGAGCCCGACACCCTGCTCGCGCCGGCCGGCACCCCGATCGACGCGCGGCTGATCGCGCTCGCCGCGATGGCGGGGCACGGCACGCTGCCGATACACCGGCGGGTGCGCGTCGCGATCCTCAGCACCGGCGACGAGCTCGTCGCACCCGGCGATCCCCTGCCCAGCCCCGCGCATATCCCGGCAAGCAATGGCGCGATGCTAGCGGGGATGCTCGCGCGCTGGCCCGTGGATGCGGCGCTGCCGCCAATTGTCCCCGACCGGATCGATGCGGTGGCCGAGGCATTGGCGGCGCAATCCGACGCCGATGTCATCATTACCACCGGGGGCGCGTCGGTGGGCGATCACGATCTGATCCAGCCCGCGCTCGCCAGAGTCGGCGGAAGCGTCGATTTCTGGCGGATCGCGATGCGGCCCGGCAAACCCGTGATGGTCACGCAGCTCGGCAAGTCCATCGTCGTCGGCCTCCCCGGCAACCCGGTTTCCGCCTTCGTCACGGCACATATGCTGGTGCTGCCGCTCCTCCGCGCGCTGCTCGGCGCAAGCGAAGTGCTGCCCCAGACCCGGGAACTTCTCGCCGGCTCGCCCTTCCCTGCGGTCGGCAACCGTCAGGATTTTGTCCGCGCGCAGATCGTCGACGGCGCGATCCACCCGCTCGGCAATCAGGACAGCGGCGCGCTCCACGCGCTGTCGCAGGCCGATGCGCTCGCGATCCGCCCCGCCAACGCGCCCGGTGCCGCAACCGGCGATCCCGTCGCCTGCATGATGCTTTCCCCAGAGGCTTGACGACGCCGGGTTTGTTTCGTACTTG
>JAHJWA010000133.1 GCA_018828205.1 Alphaproteobacteria bacterium | reverse complement strand
TGGTACGATGCGGACGGCAAGGCCTATGTCGCGCTGACCGAAGCCGAAGCGCGCGCGCAGGCGGGCGACGGCGTCGAACTGACCCGCGACGAGGACGTGCTCGACACCTGGTTCTCCAGCGCGCTGTGGCCCTTCGCCACGCTCGGCTGGCCCGAAGATCCTCCCCTGCAAGGGGAGGTGGCAGCCGCGACAGCGGCTGACGGAGGGGTGTCGCCCTCCGCGATCGGGGACGCCCCTCCACCACCGGGCCAGAGGCCCGGCGGTCCCCTTCCCCTTGCAGGGGAGGATCAAAGCCTGCTCGCCAAACACTACCCCAACGACCTGCTGGTCTCGGGCTTCGACATCCTGTTCTTCTGGGATGCGCGGATGATGATGATGGGGCGGCATCTGACCGGGCAGAACCCCTGGCCCAGGCTCTATCTCCACGGGCTGGTGCGCGCCGCCGACGGGCAGAAGATGTCCAAGTCCAAGGGCAATGTGGTCGATCCGCTGGGGCTGATCGAGCGCTATGGCGCCGACGCCTTGCGCTTCTTCATGGCGGCGATGGAAAGCCAGGGCCGCGACATCAAGATGGATGACCGCCGCGTCGAGGGTTACCGCAATTTCGCGACCAAGCTGTGGAACGCGACCCGCTTCTGCCAGGCCAATGGCATCGGCGCGAGCACGCAGATCGCCGCGCCCGGGGCCAGCCTGGCGGTCAACAAATGGATCATCGGCGAGGTCGTGGAGACGCAGATCGCGCTCGACCGCGCGCTCGCCGAGCTGCGCTTCGATGCCGCCGCCAACACGATCTATCACTTCGTCTGGGACCGCTTCTGCGACTGGTATCTGGAGCTGATCAAGCCTGCTTCGGGGGCCGAGATCGACGCGGAGACCAGGGCGGTCGCCGGCTGGGCGCTCGACCAGATCCTGGTCATGCTCCACCCTTTCATGCCGTTCATCACCGAGGAGCTGTGGAGCAAGCAGGGCGAGCGGCCCGACCATCCGCTGATCACCGCGCGCTGGCCCGAACCCGAGGCCGAGGTCGATGCCGCGGCCAAGGCCGAGATCGACTGGCTGATCGCGCTGACCGGCGCCTTGCGCGCGGCCAAGAACGAGCTCGGCATCGCGCCCGGCGCCAGACTGGCCGCCTATTGCGCCGCGCCGAGCGCGCTGGCGAGGACCGTGACCCAGGGCAACGCCGCGGCGATCGAGCGGCTGGCGCGGCTGACCCCGGTGCATTTCGCCGAAGCACCCGCGGGCCCCGCGATGCAGATCGCCGCGGGCGAGGACGGCTTCGTCATCCCGCTCGAGGGCGTGATCGATATCGCCGCGGAGAAGGCGCGGCTCGAGAAGGCGCTGGTGGTCAGCCGCAAGGAGGCGGGATCGCTTTCGGGCCGGCTGGGCAACGCCAGCTTCGTCGAGCGCGCCAAGCCCGAGGCGGTCGAGAAGGCGCGCGCCGATCTGGCGCATCACAGCGCCGAGGTCGAGCGGCTGGAGGCGGCGCTGGCGCGGCTGGGCTAGTTCGGGCCTGGCGAGGCGGGATCCGTTTTCCTACACGGCGCGAGTGTGCCATGGGCGATCCGATGCAGTCTCCAATGCCCCGCCCCGGTCCACGCCCCGCTCGCAAGGCGACAGTTCTGCGCGGCGTTGCGGATGGCCGGTGCGAAGTGTCGCCTTGGCGCCGCAGGGCGAGGCTTTTGCACCGCAAGGTTACGCTTTTCCCGGGCAAGGTGACGCTTTGCGCGCAATTCCGCGCGTCGGTGTCAGATGTGTCAACACTTGCAGGACAGGCACCATGCTGACCCTGGCCACCCAGAGCCCCGGCGAGCCCGAGATCTTCGCCTCGGTCCAGGGCGAAGGCCCCTCCGCCGGCATGCCGGTCGCCTTCCTGCGGCTGTCGCGCTGCAACCTCGCCTGCGTCTGGTGCGACACCGCCTACACCTGGCACTTCACCGGCGACGAGCGCCCGCACCGCTCGGGGGAGACCCACGACCGCCGCGCCAATCAGGTCGCCCTGCCCGTCGCCGAAGTGGCCGGGCTGATCGCGGAGCACGGGCAGAAGCGGCTGGTGGTGACCGGCGGCGAGCCGCTGCTGCAGGCCGGCGCGCTCGCCGAACTGCTCGAGCTGCTGCCCGACATCACGGTGGAGATCGAGACCAACGGCACCACCAGGGCGCCGCCGCGACTCGACATCCGCATCGACCAATACAATGTCAGCCCCAAGCTTTCGCACAGCGGCAACCCGCCCGAACTCGCGCTGATCTCCGAGCGGCTTCACGCCTATGCCGGCGATCCGCGCGCGTGGTTCAAATTCGTCGTGGCCGGGCCCGAGGACGTCGCCGAGGCGGCGGCGCTGGTCCGGGCCCATGCGATCCCGCCCGCGCGGGTCTTCCTGATGCCCGAGGGCACCGACAGCGCGACCCTGCGCAGCCGCGAGCGTTGGCTGGTGCCGCTATGCCTCGAGCACGGCTTCCGGATGAGCGACCGGCTGCATATCCACCTGTTCGGCGATACCCGCGGGACTTAGGCCTGAACTTACCCCTGCGAGCGCCAGCGCTGGACGACGCGCTCGACCGCTTCCTCGTCGCCGCCGCTGCTGTTCCACAATTCGACGAAGCTGGGATCGTCCGAGGCCGGGCGCTTGGATTCCTCCAGATTGTCGAAGCGCACCCGGATCGGGATCGCGACGCCCTCGCCGCAGATGATGCATTCGCGGTTGCGCAGCGCCGGGATCGCATCAAGGAAGCCGCGCGCGCCCTCGGGCATCGCGGCTTTCACAAATGCCTGGTCGCGGTCGTTGTTGAGCCGCATCGCGATGATCGTGCCGCATTGCGATAGCACGCCTTCGGCCAGGTCGGAGGGGCGCTGGGTGATCAGCCCCAGGCTGATCCCGTATTTGCGCCCCTCCTTGGCGATCCGGCTGAGCACGCGGCCCACGCTCGATCCGTCGGCGTTCTTCTCGTTGGGGACGTAGCGATGCGCTTCCTCGCAGACCAGCAGCACCGGGCGGGTCTTCTCCCCGCGGCCCCAGATCGCAAAATCGAACACCAGCCGGCTGAGCACCGCCACCACCGTCGCGGTGATGTCGGATGGCACGCCCGAGACGTCGATGATCGAGATCGGCTTGCCGTCTCCGGGCATGCGGAAGATCTTGCAGATGAAGTCCGCCATGGTGTCGGCGACCAGCATGCCCGAGAACATGAACTGGTAGCGCGGATCGGATTTGATCTCGTCGAGCTTGTTCTTGATCCGCACATAGGGCGCCGAATTGGTCGCCTTGTCGAGCCGGCCCATCGCGTCCTGCAACGCCGTCGACAGATCGGACAGCAGATAGGGGATCGGCGAATCCACGGTGATCTTGCCCATCTGCTCGGCCAGCCGGCTCTTGCCGCGCGCCTGCAGCAGGCAGCGGGCGAGAATGTCGGCATCGATCTGCCGCTCGTTGCCCGCGCTGGTGAGCAGCACCTCGCAATGCTCTTCGAAATTCATCAGCCAATAGGGCATCTGCAGGTTCGACACATCAAGGATCACGCCGGTCTGGCGGAAGGCCGCGGCATATTCGCCATGCGGATCGATCATGACGATATGGCCCTCGGGCGCCGCCTCGCAGATCCGGTGGAGGATCAGCGCCGCGCTGGTCGATTTGCCGGTGCCGGTCGAACCCAGCAGCGCGAAATGCTTGCCCAGCATGGCGTCGACATAGAGCCCCGCGCGGATATCCTTGGTCGGGTAGACCTTGCCGATGGTGATCGCGCTGCGGCCATCGCTGGCATAGACCTGCTTGAGATCCTCGGTCGTGGCGGGATAGATTTTCGCCCCCGGCACCGGATAGCGGGTGACGCCGCGCTTGAAGCTGTGGAGCTTGCCGGTGAGCCGCTCTTCGGCGCCTTCGCCGAGGAAATCGATATTCGCGATCACCGAGCCGCTGACCTGGCGGTCCTGCTTCTGGTTGCGGACATTGGCGAGCAGCCAGCCGTCGCCGACGCGGATCTTGATCTGGCTGCCGACCTGGCCCGCCATCGCGATCGCCGGGTCCTCGTCCTGCATGCACTCGGTCAGCCGCTGCAGATCGATCGCGATGCGCGATCCCGAGCCGGCGATCTCGAGCACCTGACCGATCGGCAGAACGGCGTTGTCGAGCTCGTTTCCGCCCGAACCGCCGCTGCCCCCGCCGCGGCGTTCCGCCTGGGGAACGTCCCTCTGCTCTTCGGGCCTAGGCTGCGCGGCCGCGGGACGCGGTCGGGGCGCCTCGGTCGATGTCTGGCGCTCGCGGGCCCGATCCGGCGCCGGACCCGGTACCGGATCGGATGCCGGGCGCTCGGCTGCCGGACGGCGCAGCGCGTGCTCTCGGCCCGGCGCCCGTTCCTGCGCGCTGGCAGGAGAGGGCGCGGGCTGCCGCATGATCGAGGGACGCGGTGCCTGCTGCGCGGGGGCCTCGCGCTGCGGAGCCGGGCGTTCGGCGGGTGCGGCGGACCGCGGTCGGGCATCCTGCGGTGCGGGAGAGGGGGCGGGAGCGGGAGCGGCCCCGCCGCGCCGAATCCGGTCGCGCAGCGCGTTGCGCTGGGGCAGTTCCGGCTCGCCATCGTCGGCGTAACCGGGAGTGCGGAAATTATGGTTGGACATATCGGTCATTAAGCTTCCGCTGCTCGGCTGTTGTATAATATGGCCTAAGCACTGGCGGTTAAAATGTGGTAACGACCGGTCCGCGCGCGCGGATACAAGCGCCGGAAAATCCTCTTAGATCATCGCGTAGAAACGCCCCGCGGCCCAGCCCATCCCGATCGAGAGCAGCACCGCGGCGAGCCCGTAATAGAGGCCCCATTCATTGGCCGAATTCTCGATAAAACGCTCGAACCCCACCTTGCGCACCGCGACTTCGGCCATCGCGGAGGCGAGGACGCGGCCATCGCTGACCGCGAAGGTCTCGGCGGTGTAGATCCCCGTGCTGACGTTGGAGGGCAGCGAAATGCGCGCCTGATAGAGCACCTGTTCGCGCAGTTCGACGCCCCCGACCAGCTCCTGATAAAGGTCCTGCCGGGTCTTCAGATCGACCAGTCCCGCGGTGAAGCGCGCCTGTTCCTCCGGGTCGATGATGCCGGTGGGCGAAAGCTGGATATAGTCGGTCCCGAATTCGTAGATCGCGGCGGTCTTCTGATCGACGATTTCCTCGACCGGTCGCGAGGAAGCGACCGCGAAAAACGACGGCACCGACCGGAAATCGGTGTTCTCGGCATTGACCCAGACGCCTGCAAGGCGTCCCTTTTCGCGCAGCCGGATGGGTTCGGGCGGACCCTTGAGCACCACCACGATATCGTATTGGCCACCCATGCCGCGCCCGGCGGGGTCGATGATCGCCCCGAACAGCAGCAATTCGGTGCCGGTGAAGCCCTGGCGCACCTGGACCTCGTGCTGAGAGACTTCGGGGACGAGGATCGGATCGCGCTGGCCCGAGAGCATGATGGCGAACAGCAGGAGCAGCAGCCCCCTCACAGCGGCGCGATCGTGTAGATCTCGTCGGGCCGGACGAAGAGCCCGAAGAACATCCGCAAGGCGATCGCGAGCACGATCGAGGCCAGGATCAGCCGGAGGATCTCGGGCTTCACCCGCGAGGCGACCTGCGTCCCCATCTGCGCCCCGGTGACCGAGCCGACCAGCAGCAGCGCCACCAGCACGATATCGACCGCGCGGGTGGTCAGCGAATGCATCATGGTGGTGGCGATGGTGACGAAGAGGATGTTGAACAGGCTTGTGCCGACCACGACATTCGCGCTCATGCCCAGGATATAGAGCATGGCGGGCACGAGGATGAAGCCGCCGCCCACGCCCATCAGCATGGTCAATATGCCGACCAGCACGCCCAGGATCAACGGCGCCAGCGGCGAAATGTAGAGACCCGAGCGATAGAAGCGCCAGCGCATCGGCAGCGAGGCGACCAGCGGATGGTGACGCCGCCGCTTCGCGACCGAACCCGCGGATTTGCCGCGCAGCGCCTGGACCGCCTCGCGCGCCATCATCAGTCCGATCGAACCGAGCAGAATGACGTAGAGCGCGCTGATCACCACGTCGATCTGGCCCATCGCGCGCAGGAAGCGGAACAGCAGCGAGCCGATCCCCGCCCCGATCATTCCCCCGGCGACCATCACCCCGCCCATGCGGTAATCGACCCCGCCGCGTTTGGAATGGGCGAACACGCCGGAAACGCTGGCCCCCGTGACCTGGGTCGAAGCCGAGGCGGCGGCAACCGTCGGGGGCACGCCGTAGAAGATCAGCAAGGGAGTGGTCAGAAACCCGCCGCCGACGCCGAACAGACCGGATAGCAGCCCCGTCACGCCGCCAAGCGCGACGATCCAGAGCCCGTTCACGGACAGGTTCGCGATGGGCAGGTAGACGTCCATGTCCAGCCCCTATCCCAGCGCGCCCACCGATAAAAGCCGCGACGGCTCAGAAAGAGGTCGAAAGCGTCAGCGCCGCCCCGGAGGCCGGTTCTGCGTTGCCGGCGAGACGGAAGCGATAGTCGGCCGCCAGCCGCGCCCTGCCCTTGCCCAGCCGCATATCGACGCTGGCGGTCGGTCCCGCATCGAGCCGCCCGGTCCCCTCTTGCGCGCCGCCCCATGCCCCGACCCCCAGCGCCAGAGCCCCGCGCGCGAAGCGCTTCGCCTCGCGTTCGACCACCAGGCTGCCGTCGGCGAAACCGGTGGCGAATTCGCCGCCGACATAGCCCGCCTGGGCATAGCCGCGAACCCTCGTGCCAAGCGGCAGGGCTTCGTCGACGCCGGCGGTCGCGAAGGCGGAGGGGCGCACTTCGGTCCGGTCGCCGAGCCGGGACAGCCGGACCTCGCCATGCACGCGAAGCGGCAGGGCCGGAACCGGCTTGATGCTGATCCCGGCGGCGAGATCCGCCTCGGGCGAATCGATCGCCCCGGTAACGCGAAGATAGGCCTGCGGCAGAGTCGCGCCGCGCGGCTCGAGTTCGTAGCGCAGCACGGCGCCGAACTGGCTCTTGCCATAGGTGGGCGCGAACGGCGCTTCTGCGCCCTTGCCCGCGCCCCCGTCGCGCAGAAACAGCCAGCCGTCTGTCGCAAGGCGGCGGGCGTCGCTGGCGCGCTCGGGACCAGGCGGAAGCGAGAAAGCGGCGCCGTCGGGAATGGTCTGATTGGATTGCAGCGCCGGGGGCCCGGGCACAGCGACCAAACCGGAGGACCCGACCCGCGCGGGTCCGCTCGCCTGCAATGCGCCGGTCGCGGATGCCAAGACGTCCAGCCGGATCGGTGCGGCGGCCCGCGCCGCGGTGCCGGCGGACGCTTTTCCGGCGAAGACCGCACGACCGGGACCGGCCCTCCACCATTGGAGGAGCGGCGGGTCCGGTCGCGGTAGGGGATCAGGGGCGCCCGGCTCGCGAACCTTCTCTCCGAGAGCGCCGAGGGGCGCAAGGAGCTCGCTGCTGCCGAACGGCGGTGACCAGAAGCTGGCGCGCAGGCCGATCCAGAGCGCGAAGACCGCAAGCATGATCGCGAGGGGCTGACCGCGGAAGGAACGGGAGTTCGGCAAGGACCCGAGGGCCGGACGAACGATCATGCGCGCCCGGCATCCGGGACCAGCCCGGCGGGATGGTCGTCGTGATCGGTCTTGTCCCATTTGGCTTCGGCACCGCGCAGCGTCGCCACATAGGCCATCAGCGCCCGCCGCCCCGCCATGATCGCGATACCGTTCGAAACCGGTATCCGCAGGATCGCGAACAATCCCTCGCGCCAGCCGAACTCGCGGCTGGTGAAGAGCGCGCGGATCAGCGCGCGCCAGACGAATGCGATACCGCAGATCACCAGCATCGTGGTGAGCAGCGGCGATGCCTTGGCGGGAAGGAACAGGCCGAACCACCCCGCGATGGCGATCAGCCCCGAGCCCAGCACCAGCAGATAGGCGAGCGCCAGCAGCAGCGCCGCGAAGGGTCCCTGTCGATCGCGCAGCTTCATCCAGATCCGCAGGATCCCGCCGCTCCAGCCCAGCCGGTCCCAGCCCTGCAGCGCTATGCCGTGGATCCAGCGCGTCTTCTGCCGCACTGCGGTGTCGATCCGCGAGGGAAAATAGGCGCGCGTCGCGATCAGCCGCCCTTCCCGGGTGCGCAGGCGCAGAAAGCGGTCGCGACCGCCGATCGCCGCGACATTGAGGCCGAACTCATAATCTTCGGTCAGCGATTTTATGGCGAAAGGGCCGCCGCCCGCCAGCTCGGCCAGGCGCCCGAGCGTATCGCGCTCGACCGCGCTTCCCACCCCCGCCCCCGGAATCCCCGCGCCCAGCGCGCTGCGCACCACCATCACCTTGCCATGGGCTTCGGCGAATTCGTCGCAATAATGGCTGCCGACGAAACGCGAGCCCGGCTGCGGCAGAGCAAGCACGGGGAGCTGGATGAATTCGGCGTGGTCGAGCGCGATATCCATCGCCGCGAGCCCGGCCGGGTCGACCAGGTCCTCGGCGTCGTGAAGCACAACCATCCGCGCGCGCTGGCCGCTGCGCGTTTCGCCCGCCACCAGCGCGGAATAGAGCGCGTTGAGGCAATCCGCCTTGCAGGTCGGACCATCGCAATCATGGACCACCAGATGGACGCGCGAATCGCTCCGCGCGACGATCGAGACTTCGCGAAGGGTTGCCGGGTCGTTGCGATAGCAGCCGATGTAGAATTGCGCCTCGGCCTGCGGCCATGCCAGCAGGGCGTGGATCAGCATCGGCCGGATCACCCGCGCCTCGTCCCAGGCGGGCACGAAGATCGCCGCGATCCCGGATAGCGGGCGCGCGCGCAGATCGGCTTCATCGACGCGGCCGGTTGCGACCTTCCCCCGGAACCGCAGCCATGCATAAGCGAGGTCGACAGCCAGTTCGTCCAGCGCACCGAGGATGAAAAAGAAAGTCGCGAAAAGGAACAGCTCGTGCTGGATCAGCGCAAGCCATTCGGCAGCAGTGAGGTGAGGCAGTAACCCCATCACGAATCCCCCCGCAGCTCATGTATATTCGCTTCCGATTACTTGCAATGATTTCGGATGCGATTGATACGGCCTGCGACGAGGTGAACTCGCCTTGCTGACGAAAGAACCTGGTCCGGTTCGGACCTAATAGCCTGTCGTTCGGCAATTATGATTAGCGGCGCATGGCCGCAATGCGGTCGAAAACCGTGACCGAAGGCGCAGAAACGGGGGCGGTACGGTGCCCGCCCCCGCTTGGATCGACGACCGGATTCAGAAGCTGGCGCTGAGCGTCACCACGAAAGCATCGTCGACGAAATCGTAGGCGCCGGGCGGAATATCGCCCTCGGCGCCGACATAGGCGGCGCTGAGCGACAGCGGCCCGTAGATCTCCGCTTCCGCACCGATGGACCAGTCGAAGGCCTTGCTGTCGCTGGTGTAGGTGAGAAAGCCATCGGTATAGCCCACATGGCCGGTCAGGCTGATCGGGGTGCCGGGCAGGCCCACTCCGAGATCGGTATAGACGTAGAAATTGTCGGTTCCGCCCAGCGAGTCCTGTTCGGGCGCATAGGCGACCCCGACGGTGGCTTCGGCGGGGCCGAGCGCGAAGCCGACCGAGCCATAGACCTCGATGTAGTCGAAATCGCCCGGACCGGCATCGGGGTAGAGATAGCCGATCACCCCGACATCGGCGGAAAGACCGCTGGCGAATTCTCCGCTCCAGCCGCCGTAGACATCGAGTTCGGTCGAACCGTAGCCGACCGTGGTCTCGTCGAGCGACGACGCCCAAGTGCCGACGTAGAAGCCCGAATTGGTCGCCAGATCGAAACCGCCCTGGATGGCGATCTCGCCACCCGACAGGTCTACACCTCGGAAGCGGTATTCGCTCGTAAGCGCGACATTGCCCGAGATCGTGATCGGACCCTGGGTGTCTTCCTCGACTTCGTCGACCGGATTGACGACCTGCGCGAAGGCAGGGGTTGCAAGAGAAAAACTCGCCAAGACGAGCGTAGCGGCGAGGCCGCGCGAGGACGTGAGCATGACAGACTCCTGATGGTTGTCGCTTCGTCCCACCTGCAAACGCGTCGGGCCCTGATTTTCTCGGCGGGTTCCTCAACGTGTTCGCAACCATATTTCACAAATCCTGCCGACAAAGCAAGTTTCATCCGCAATCATGACAAGCGGCGATCAACAGCGTGGCTTTCCTGCAACAACCGCCGCTCTGGCATTCCCCACCCGAACCATCGCACAGTTGCCCGCGACCGCGCGCGCGCCTATGCGGCTTCCAGCGCCGGCTTTCGGCGCAACCAGAACACCATGCTCAACTCCATCCTCCAGATATTCCGCCGGTCCAAGGCCCCGGCCCAGCTCCCCGCGGTGCCCGAGGGCGAGCGCTATTACGTCGTGGGCGACGTCCATGGCCGGCTCGACCTGTTCGATGCGCTCCGGCAAGCCATCGAGGAGGACGATCGCGCCTCGCCGCAAGCCAGCTCGACGGTGGTCCTGCTGGGCGATCTGGTCGATCGCGGCCCCCAGAGCGCCGGCGTCATCGCCGCGGCGCGCGAATGGCAGGGCATGCGGCCGCTGCGCTGTCTGGCCGGCAATCACGAGGAAATGTTCCTCGAGAGCTTCGAGGACAAGGACGTGCTGCGCCACTTCCTCAAGCATGGCGGCCGCGAGACCATCATGAGCTACGGCATCTCGCGCAAGGAACTCGACGCGCTGACGCTGGGCGAATTGCGCGACGAGATGAAGCGCCTCATCCCGCGCGAGCACCGCGCCTTCCTCCAGTCCTTCGACGACATGGTGATCGCGGGGGACTATGTCTTCGTCCATGCAGGCGTCGACCCTTCGCGCGCCATCGACGACCAGAGCCGCAGCGACCTGTTGTGGATCCGCGAGCGCTTCCTGCGCCACGCCGATCCGCTCAGCCACGTCATCGTCCACGGCCACACCATCTTCGAGGATATCGAGGATCGCGGCCATCGCATCGGCATCGACACCGGCGCCTTCCGCACCGGAGTTTTGACCGCGCTGGTGCTGGACGGAACGCAGCAGCGCTATATCCAGGCAGTCGACACCGACGGCACGATCGCAATCCGTCACACCGGGGGCATCACATGAAGATCGCAATGGTAGGCTCGGGCTATGTCGGGCTGGTCTCGGGCGCCTGCTTTGCCGATTTCGGCCACGAGGTGGTCTGCATCGACAAGGACGAGGCCAAGATCGCGCGGCTGCGCGAGGGCGTGATGCCGATCTATGAGCCCGGGCTCGACAAGCTGGTCGAAAGCAACGTCGGGGCCGGACGGCTGAGCTTCACCACCGATCTGGCCGAGGGCATCGCCGGCGCCGATGCAATCTTCATCGCGGTGGGCACGCCGAGCCGCCGCGGCGACGGCCATGCCGACCTCTCCTTCGTCTATGCGGTCGCCGAGGAAATCGGCGCGAGCCTCTCCAACGACGCGGTGGTGGTCACCAAATCGACCGTCCCCGTGGGGACCGGCGACGAGGTCGAGCGCATCCTCGCCGAAAGCGGCACGACCCACCGCTTCGCCGTGGTCTCCAACCCCGAATTCCTGCGCGAAGGCGCCGCGATCGGCGATTTCAAACGTCCCGACCGGATCGTCATCGGGGCGCAGGACGAGTTCGGCCGCGAGGTGATGCGCGAGGTCTACCGCCCGCTGTTCCTCAACGAATCGCCGATCCTGTTCACCGGGCGGCGCACCAGCGAGCTGATCAAATACGCCGCCAACGCCTTCCTCGCGACCAAGATCACCTTCATCAACGAGATGGCCGATCTGTGCGAGCGCGTCGGCGCGGACGTCCAGGACGTGGCGCGCGGGATCGGCATGGACAACCGCATCGGCTCGAAATTCCTCCACGCCGGCCCCGGCTATGGCGGCTCGTGCTTTCCCAAGGACACGCTCGCGCTGCTCAAGACCGCCGAGGATTACGACAGCCCGGTGCGGATCGTCGCCGCGGTGGTCGAGGCCAACGACAGCCGCAAGCGCGCGATGGGCCGCAAGGTGCTCGAGGCGCTGGGCGGCAAGGAAACCGCGCGCGGCAAGAAGGTCGCGTTGCTCGGGCTGACCTTCAAGCCCAACACCGACGACATGCGCGATTCGCCCGCGATCGCGGTGGCGCAGACGCTCACCGATGCCGGGGTCGAGGTCTTCGCCTACGATCCCGAAGGCATGGAGATCGCCGCCCCGCTGATGCCGCTGGTGACGATGTGCCAGGATCCCTACGCCGCGATCGAGGGCGCCGATGCCGTCGCCATCGTCACCGAATGGGACGCGTTCCGCGCGCTCGACCTCGACCGGGTGAAGCAGCTCACCAAGGCGCCGGTGCTGGTCGATCTGCGCAACATCTACCGCCCCGAGGACGTCCGCGCGCGCGGTTTCGACTATGTGAGCGTCGGGCGCAGCTAAGGGCGCTTCCTGCCCACGGCCCCGCGCCCGGCCCCGCGCCCGGCCCCGCGCCCGGCATCGGCCGAGCGCGGGTTCGGACTCAGGCTCCGCCCGCCGCGATCCAGCGGTCGATCTTCGCTTCCAGCACCGGCAACGGCAGACCGCCGGTGTTCAGCACCTGCGCGTGGAAGGCCTTGATGTCGAAATCCTCACCCATCCGCTGCTCGGCCCGCTGGCGCAGTTCCTGGATCTTGAGCGCGCCGACCTTGTAGGCCAGCGCCTGGCTGGGGATGGCGATATAGCGCTCGACCTCGGCCACCACCTCGGCGCGGGTCATGCCCGAGTTCTCGAGCATGAAATCGATCGCCTGCTCGCGGGTCCAGCCCTTGGACGACAAGGCCATTGAATACGGGCAGTTCATGGAGGTCATGAACCTGCTGCGCGATGCCGGGTA
>JAHJWA010000013.1 GCA_018828205.1 Alphaproteobacteria bacterium | reverse complement strand
TGGCGGATGATCTGGTCGGCCTGCGTCATGATCGTGTCGATCAGATCCTTGCAGGTCGGGATGTCGTGGATCAGCCCGGCGACCATGCCGCAGGACCAGGCGCCGGCGTCCATCTCGCCTTCCATCATGATCCGCGGATAGACTCCCGCGACCTCCTCGACGATGTCCTCGAACTTGAGATCGGCGCCGAGCTTGCGCTCCTTCTCGATCAGCCGTTCGACCGCGTCGTTGGTCATGACCCGCTCGGTGTTGCGCAAGGATCGCATCACCAGCCGGGTGTCGAGCTCGGAAGCGGCGACGATCGCCTGTTTCACATTCTCGTGCACCGGCGCTTCCTTGGTGGCGATGAAGCGCGTGCCCATGTTGATCCCCTCGGCCCCCATCGCGAGGCTGGCGACGAGGCTGCGCGCATCGGCCTGCCCGCCGCTGGCGACGAAGGGAATGTCGAGCTCGTCCGCGGCGCGCGGGAGCAGGATCATGTTGGGAATGTCGTCCTCACCCGGATGCCCGCCGCATTCGAAGCCGTCGACGCTGACCGCGTCGCAACCGATCGCCTGCGCTTTCAGGCTGTGGCGCACGCTGGTGCATTTGTGGATCACCTTGATCCCGGCGTCCTTGAGATGCGGCAGCACCGCCTGCGGATTGTTGCCCGCGGTTTCGACCACCCTGACCCCGCCCTCGATGATGACCTTGATCAGCCCGGCATAATCGGGCGAGTTGACGCTGGGGAGGAAGGTCAGGTTCACGCCGAAGGGCTTGTCGGTCAGCTCGCGGCATTTGGCGATCTCGGCGGCAAGCTTTTCGGGCGTGCCCTGCGTCAGCCCGGTGATGATCCCCAGCCCGCCGGCGTTGGACACCGCTGCGGCGAGCTCGGCAAAACCGACATAATGCATCCCGCCCTGGATGATCGGATGCTCGATGCCGAACAATTCGGTGATGCGGGTCTTCATGGCGGCTCTCCCTTTGTGTTTCGTTTTGCAACGCGTATCGGTCGGGCGAGAGGCACGCAAGGGAGAGATGACGCATGGACCAACGGGACGCGATCGACGAGCGGACACCGGTGATCGTGGGGGTCGGTCAGGTCAATGATCGCCCCGAGCGGCCCGAGGACGGGCTCGACCCGGTCGGGCTGATGGCGGAGGCGCTGCGCCGCGCCGACAGCGACGCCGGAGGCGGTCTGCTGATGGCGAGCGATTCGCTGGCGGTGGTGAGCCAGCTGGCCTGGCCCCAGCTCAACCCGGTCGACGGCAGCCTGGCCGAGGCGCTCGGCATCGCCCCCGCGCACAGCGAGCAGACCGCCATGCCCAATGGCGACAGCCCGATCCGCCTGCTCCACGAAGCCGCCAACCGGATCGGCGCGGGCGAGGCGCGGATCTGCGCGGTGGTGGGCGCGGAAGCGCTGCGCACCGCCGCGCAACTGGCTGCGGCCAGGGCGAAGGCTGGCGACGCCAAGCCCAACGCGCTGCGCGACGCCAGCCATCGGCGGCGCGTGGGCTATCCCCAGAGCCACGGGCTCACCGTGCCGGTCGATGTCTATCCGCTCTACGAGAACGCCGCGCGCGCCGCCTGTGGTCAGTCGCTGGCGCAGGGGCAGGCGGAGAGCGGCGCGCTGTGGGCGGGGATGAGCGAGGTCGCCGCGCAATGCGACCACGCCTGGATCCGCGATGCGGTTGCGGCGGAAGACGTCGTGACGCCATCGGAGGCCAATCGCCCACTCGCCTTCCCCTACACCAAGCTCCAGGTCGCCAATTCCTCCGTCAATCAGGGGGCCGGCTTTCTGGTGACCAGCCTGGCCGAAGCGCGGCGGCGCGGCATCTCCGAGGCGCGGCTGGTCCATATTGGCCATGGCGCCGCGGCGCATGAGAATGGCGATTTCCTCCGGCGCGACAGCTACGCCGCCTCGCCGGGGCTGACGGTGTCGATCGCGCGGACTCTGGAATTGAACGGCGTCACCGCCGCCGATCTCGACCATGTCGAACTCTACAGCTGTTTCCCCTGCGTCCCCAAGATGGCGCGGCGCGTGCTCGCCTGGCCGCTGGAAAAAGCCATCACCCGCTTCGGCGGGCTGACCTTCGGCGGCGGACCGATCGGCAATTACATGAGCCATGCACTCGCCTGCATGGTCGAGACCCTGCGCGAGACCGGGGGGCGCGGGCTGCTGTTCGCCAATGGCGGCTATGCGACGCACAACCACACGATCCTGCTGTCTGCCGAGCCCTCCGGCGCGGCGTTCCCGCAGGATTTCGACTATCAGGCCGAGGCCGATGCGCTGCGCGGGGAGATCCCGCCCCTCGACGAAGCCTATTGTGGGCCGGCGACGATCGAGACCTACACGGTGCACTATGCCCGCGACGGTGCGCCGAGGCTGGGAACGGTCGTGGCGCGGACGCCTACGGGCGCGCGAACACTGGCCAGCGTGCCACCGGAGGACCGGGCCACGCTCGATCTGCTGACCAGTGGCGCGAGCGAGCCGGTGGGTACCACAGGGACGATCGTCACAGGCGAGAGCGAGGACGATCTGCGCCGCTGGGTGCCCGACGCGGCCTAGACGCGCGTCAGAGGTCGGTGAACTTCGGCGCGCGCTTCTGCATCCCCGCCATCACCGCCTCGACCTGGTTGGGCCGGAGGATGACTTTCGCCTGCTCCTCGCTTTCGGCGAGCAGGATGCTTGCGGTGTCGCCCTCCAGCATCGTGTCCATCAGCCGCTTGGCGGCGCGGATCGCCTCGGGGTTGCGGCTGGCGATGGTCTCGGCGATCGCCTGCGCACGCGCCAGCGGGTCTTCCTCGACGAAGGTGGCCAGCCCGTACTCCGCGGCTTCTTCGCCGGTGAACTCGCGGTTGGTGTAGACGAGCTCGCGCAGCACATCGTCGCGGATGAGCCCGCGCCACAGCGCATAGCCGCCCATGTCGGGGACCAGCCCCCATTTCATCTCCATGATCGCCATCCGCGTCTGCGGGTGAACCACGCGGATGTCCGCCCCGCTGGCGATCTGCAGCCCGCCGCCGAAGCATACGCCCTGCACCGCCGCGATCACCGGGACCGGACATTTGCGCCAGGTCATCGCGACTTCCTGGAACTTATTGGCATTGCCGTGTGTCCGCTCGGTAATCGGCGCGGCATCGTCCGAGGGCGCGGCGGTGAAGCTCGCCATGTCGAGCCCGGCGCAAAAGGCCCGCCCCTCGCCCGAGAGCACCACCGCGCGCAGGCCCGAAAGCGTTCGGACATGCTCGCCAGCGGCGATGATCGCGTCGAACATCGCCGGGTCGAGCGCGTTCATCTTGTCGCCGCGGGTCAGGCGGACATGCGCGACGCCATTGTCGGCGAGCTCGAAAGATAGGCGGTCACTGGGCTGCATGGGGATCCTCTCCTGAAGGCTGTTGCTACGATGGTGCGCGAGCATTGCCGCTCTGTCCAGATTGCCGGGCGAAGCGGCCAGCCGCTCAGCCGCCGCCCTTGGCGAGGAAGCGCTTGATGTTGCGCGCCGCCTGGCGGATCCGCTGCTCGTTCTCGACCATGGCGATGCGGACATAGCCCTCGCCCTCCTCGCCATAGCCGACCCCGGCGGCGACCGCGACATCGGCTTCCTCGATCAGCCGCTTGGAGAATTCGAGACTGCCCATGCTCTCGAACCCCTTGGGCAGCTTCGCCCAGGCGAACATCGAGGCGGCGGGAGAGGGAATATCCCACCCCGCCCGGCCGAAGGATTCGACCAGCACGTCGCGCCGCTTCTGGTACAATTGGCGGTTGGTCTCGATGATGTCCTGCGGGCCGTTGAGCGCGGCGCAGGCGGCGGCCTGGATCGGGGTGAAGGCGCCGTAGTCGAGATAGCTCTTCACCCGGGTGAGCGCGGCGATCAGCTCGCGATTGCCCACCGCGAAACCCATCCGCCAGCCGGCCATCGAATAGGTCTTGGACATCGAGGTGAATTCCACCGCGACTTCCTTGGCCCCCTCGGCCTGCATGATCGAGGGCGTCGGCACCCCGTCGAAATAGAGTTCGGAATAGGCGAGATCCGAGATCACCCAGACCCCGTTCTCGCGCGCCCAGTCGACCACCCGCTGGTAGAAGGCCAGATCGACCACCTCGGCGGTGGGGTTGGATGGATAGTTGACCACCAGCATGGTTGGGCGCGGGACGGTGTATTGCATCGCCCGGTCGAGTTCCTTCCAATACTCCTCGTTGGGGGTGGTCGGGACCGAGCGGATCGTCGCCCCGGCGATGATGAAGCCGAAGGTGTGGATCGGATAGGAGGGGCTCGGCGCCAGCACCACATCGCCCGGTGCGGTGATCGCGGTGGCAAGGCTGGCGAGGCCTTCTTTCGACCCCATCGTTACCACGATCTCGTTTTGCGGATCGAGTTCGACCCCGAAGCGGCGTTGGTAATAGCTGGCCTGCGCGCGGCGCAGCCCGGGAATGCCCTTGGACTGCGAATAGCCATGCGCATTGGGCTTGCGCGCCACTTCGCACAATTTGTCGATGACATGCTGCGGCGGCGGCTGGTCGGGGTTGCCCATCCCCAGATCGATGATGTCGCGCCCCGCCTGCCGTGCGGCGTGGCGCAGGGCGTTCACTTCGGCGATCACATAGGGCGGCAGGCGTTTGATGCGGTAAAAGGGTTCGGACATCTGGGTTCCCGGAACGCGAGGGGCTCTCGTCACATTGATTACCTATTCATGCGGCAGGCGCAAAGACAGTCGCTATTGTGGATGCGCGGATAATCTAGGCTGCTACAAAGGCCTGCTTGCTCGCGGGAGAGGATTGGAATGACCGACAGGCCGGGGACCGACAAGCCGATGACCAACACCGATGCCGATCCCTTCGCCCGGGCAGTCGCAATGCAAAGCCAGTTCGCGCAAGCCATGTTCACGCCGCTGATGGGCGATCCGGACGATCGCCCGGTCGCGATGGAGGACATGCAGCACTGGGCCGAGGTCGGACAGAAGCTGCAGACCATGTGGCTGCAATACCAGACCGAGCGCCTGTCCGATCCGCAGGCTATGCTTCCCTATCTCGACCCCTCGCGCTGGATGACGCTGGCGCAGCGCTGGTTCCGGCAGATGCCGCTGGCGCATGTCGAACAGCAAAAGGCGCTGTGGGACGAAGGCTTCCGTCTTTGGGAAGATGTGCTGGGACAATATGGCATCGGGCCCAAGGCGGTCGAGGCCGCCGGGGGCGATCCGCAGCTGCCGCGCCAGGACCGGCGCTTCGCCGACGAAAGATGGCGCGCGCACCCGGCCTTCGCATTGCTGCACCAGACCTATCTGTTTCTTGCCGAACGCGTCGGCGAGATGGTCGACCGGATCGAGGGGCTGCCCGCGGACAAACGCGAGCAATTGCGTTTCACCACCAGGGCCATCACCGAGGCGGCGAGCCCGGCGAATTTCCCGCTGACCAATCCGGTGGTGCTCGAGCGCACGCTGGAGACGCGCGGCGACAATCTGGTCAAGGGCATGGAGCACCTGCTCGCGGATCTGCGCCGCGGGCAGCTGAGCCACACCGATTCCAGCGCTTTCAGGCTGGGCGAAAACATCGCGGTCACCCCGGGCAAGGTGGTCCACGAGACCCCGCTTTACCAGCTGATCCAATATTCCCCGACCACCGAGAAGGTGCTGGCGACCCCGCTGGTGATCTTCCCGCCGTGGATCAACCGTTTCTACATCCTCGATCTCAACGAGAAGAAGAGCTTCGTGCGCTGGGCGGTGGCGCAGGGGGTGAGCGTGTTCATGGTCAGCTGGAAATCCGCCGATGCGAGCATGAAGGACGTGGTCTGGGACGACTACGTCCGCGCCCAGATCGACGCGATCGACCATGTCCGCGCGCGGCTCGAGGTGCCCAGCGTCCACGCCATCGGCTATTGCGTGGCGGGCACGACGCTGTCCGCGACGCTGGCGGTGCTTCACCGGCGCGGCGAGCAGGACAAGGTCAAAAGCGCGACCTTCTTCACCGCGCAGGTGGATTTCGAGAAGGCGGGCGAACTGCTCAACCTGCTCGACGATCAGCAGATGGCGGCGATCGAGGCGATGGCGCCCGAGGGCTATCTCGATGGCCGCTACATGGCCGCGGCCTTCAACATGCTGCGAGGGACCGACCTGATCTGGAATTATGTGGTCCACAACTACATGCTGGGCGAGGACTATCCGGCGTTCGACCTGCTCCACTGGAACGGCGACGTCACCAATCTGCCGGCGAAATGGCACAAGCAGTATCTGTGCGATCTCTATCGCGACAATCTGCTGGTGGAAAAGGACGCGCTCAGCGTCGATGGCACGCCGATCGATCTCGGGCTGATCCGCACCCCCGCCTATATCCAGGCGGGCCGAGAGGATCACATCGCCCCGGCCCAGAGCGTCTGGCGGATGACCGATCACCTCGCCGGCCCGATCCGTTTCGTCCTCGCCGGTTCGGGTCACATCGCCGGGGTGGTCAATCCGCCCGAGGCGAACAAATACCAGTACTGGATCAACGAGGGCGAGGCGCGCAGCCTCGAGGAATTCGCCCATGGCGCGACCGAGCACGCGGGCAGCTGGTGGCCAGACTGGATCGAATGGCTGCGCGCTCAGGATGGGGAAACGGTTCCTGCGAAGCACAAGCGCAAGCCCGGTTCGCGCGGCGACAGCGTCATCGAGGACGCCCCTGGACGTTACGTCATGGCGCGTTAGCAGCTCGAGCCGCCAATGGTGCAGTGCACAATTATTGCTTGACTTCGCAGTTGCAGCATCCTACTTGTGCGATGCAACAAGAAGCGAGGATTCCATGGCCGAGAGCCATACGAGAGCCGATAGCGCCGCCGAGAAGGCTTTTGCCGAAGCGAGCGTGAAGGCGACGGGCGCGAAGTCTGGTGCGCCTGAAAGCGTCGACCTCGTGGCTGTCGAAAAGGCAGTCGAGACCCATGCCGTCGCTCCTGCCAAACCGGTTGAAATCGCCAAGGCCGTTGCAGCCCAAAAGACGCCCGTTTCGGCACCCGGTGCGTCGAAGACGACCCGTGGCAAGAAGAAGGCTCGCGCCGCCAAGTCCGCCTCGCAGAGGCCGGTACTGGCGAAGAAGTCCGCTCAGCCCCGCGCCACCGCGATCGCCCCCGTTCAAAAAACCCAGCGCAAGGATACCACCATGGCTACTGCCACCACCACCGATTTTGCCGCCACCGCCAAGGACGCCGCTGCCGAGATGCAGAACCGCGCCAAGGCCGCCTATGAGAAGGGCACCGCCCTCACCGGCGAAGTCACCGAATTCCACAAGGGCAATATCGAAGCCCTCGTCGAGACCGGCAAGCTGCTCGCCAGCGGCATGCAGGACATGGGCCGCACCTATATGGAAGACGCCCGGACCGCCGCCGACACGGTGACCGAGGACGTCAAGAAGATGGCCGCGATCAAGTCGCCCACCGAGCTGTTCCAGCTGCAGGGCGAGATCGCCCGTCGCAATTTCGATGCCGCGGTCGCGCAGGCCTCGAAGAACACCGAAGCGATGATGAAGCTCGTCACCGAGGCCTTCGCGCCGCTTTCGAACCGCGCCAGCCTCGCCGCCGAAAAGGTCGCGACCGCCGCCTGAGCCGGTCAGAGTTTCTGTCTCCGGGCGCCTCTCTCCTCTCTCTCCCGTGCCCGGAGACAAACGACAACGGGTCGGATGGTGTGCATGCCGTCCGGCCCGTTTTTCGTTTCGCGCCCGGATTTCCGCTTTCCGGACGGTTATTTTTCCATCAAACCGGCCCGATCCGCCCGCCATGGGTTGCGAAGCGGCTTGGCCATACGATATTGCAGTGCACGATGATCCGACTGATCGCCTCCAGCAGCCAGCTGCCCCTTCCCGCGCGCGCCGCGGACGAAGGCCCAGGCGAGGACGATACCGACACCGAGCGCCGCATCGGGGTCGCCACCAAGACCCGCGCCAAGCCCAAGAAGCCGAGCCAGTACAAGGTGCTGCTGCTCAACGACGATTACACCCCGATGGAATTCGTCGTGATCGTGCTCAAGCGCTTCTTCCGGATGGATATGGAGGAAGCAACCAGGGTCATGCTCCACGTCCACCAGAAGGGCGT